>NZ_JAPCIQ010000140.1:0-6505 GCF_027707405.1 Aeromonas sp. QDB68
TGCGATTAAATCAGATCACAAACGAAGCCTTTTTTCTATCTATTTCAATTGGTTGTAGCTAAAGATCCTGTACATGACAGGTCACTGCAGCGGCCAAACTGTTGCCACATCTCAGTTCAGGAGGAAACGCAATGACTCAGGAAAGGATCCAGACCCGCTACCCACTCGGCGGCCCCTTCGCCACCCAGGCTGAGCTGGAGCAGGCCATCACCCAGGCCATAACGACCCACAGACAAGATTTCTTCCCTCTGCTGGAACGGCTGGTGGACGTGGGGGACACCCGGGTCAACCTCAGTCAGGAGAACCCGCTGCGGGTGCTCAGCATCGAACTCGCTGACGGCCGTGAAGGAGTGGCCCATATCAACTACGAGTCCAACTTCGCCGAGAGCTGCCTGATTATCAACGAATACGACCAGCACCAGACCAGCCTGGCCTTTCGCCTCGACGGGGATGCACTTATCTTCGACGTCGAACTGCCGATCGCGTGGAATTTCAATAACTGAAGATTCAGCGGTGTAATGCCGCCTGGTTGCTACACCCGGTCAGCCAGCTCCCCTCACCCTAACCCTCTCCCAAAGGGAGAGGGGATCAGCCCGTGCCAACCTCCAGCCGTGGTAGTCACTCCATACTCTGCTGTTATTTCAGGCGCCTGTAATCTTCCCCATATGGCTGTCATCTGAATAGCAATATCCAGCATATAGCCACCATAACCCTCACTCATGTACAGGATCTTTAGCGGCAACCAATTGAAATAGATATAAAAAAGGCTTCGTTTGTGATCTGATTTTATCGCCAAACAAAATCAACACGCGCGAAGCCTATGACTATTATCAACGCTAATTACTATCTGGAGCAACTCTTGGCTCCCGCCGCACTCGAGCGCATTGCTCGGCTCTGCAAGTTTTGTCTGCGTCAGCGTGCCATTACCCCAGCCATGCTCGTACCTGCACTGCTGCGGGCCATGGGAGGCGACCAGGTCAATGACATTGCCGGTTTACACCGCCATTTCAATGCCTTGCAACTGGTAAACACCCATCAGGTTTCTTACAAACCGTTTCACAATCAGCTGCGCAAAGAGAGCTTTGCCCTGTTTATGAAAGCCCTGGTCGAGCGGGCCATCGCCTTGCGTATCGACCATCAACTCAAAGCAGCCTCCCTCGGCGCGTTCAAGCAGGTGTTACTGCACGATGGCACCTCCTTTGCGGTGCATCGGCGCCTTGCTGCTGATTTTCCCGGCCGGTTCAAGACCATCAGTCCGGCAGCTATCGAGTGCCATATGACCATGTCACTGTCGGAGCAGAGCCCGTTGTGCATGAGTGTGTCTGCCGATACCGCAGGGGAACGGCAATTTCTGCCTGAAGCCCACACGCTGACCAACTGCCTGCTGCTGGCTGACGCAGGTTACATTGACAGGGCTTGGTTTGAGCAGGTGAACGACGCTGGCGGATTTTATCTGGTGCGCGGCACGAAAAGCCTGAACCCCAAGATAATCCAAGCCTGGCGCGGTGATGGACGGGAAGTACCCAAGCTGGCGGGACTATCTCTGAGAGAGGCCGGACGGCGACGCTGTCGGGCCGAGGTACTGGATATGGTGGTGAAGTCCGGCCAGGTCGAGTACCGGTTGATCCGGCGCTGGTTTGCTGAGGAAAAGCGGTTCTGTCTGTGGATGACGAACCTACCGCGAGCAGCATGGTCAGCAGAGCAGGTGATGAGCCTGTATCGCTGCCGTTGGCAGGTGGAGTTGTTATTTAAAGAGTGGAAATCGCACAACCGGCTCAAGGGGTTTGTGACGGGCGAGAAAGCGATTGCCGAGGGGTTGGTGTGGACGAGCCTGCTGTCGCTGGTGATGAAGAGACGGGTCGCGCAGAGTGTGATGAGTGGGGCGCTATCGATGCTGAAAGCGTCGAAGAACAGTGCGACGTGGTGGCTACCGCTATTGGAAGCAGTGGCCCATAGGGCGCTGACAGAAATAAGGGAAAGATTGGAATGGGCTGCCGATTATTTGGCCAAGAACGCCTGCCGAACCAAGCAGAGAAAGTCGATACAGAACAGGACCTTGGAAGGCGTTTTAAATGGACTCGCCGCTTAAGGTCCTGTACATGAATACGAACTAGGGATCATGTACAGCATAGGCTTAGGCGTCCCGCAGGACTCCAAGCAGGCCGTGACGTGGTTCCGAAAGGCCGCCGAGCAGGGCGATGCCAGCGCCCAGTACAACCTCGGGTTGATGTACGACAAAGGCCGTGGGGTGGCGCAGGACGACAAGCAAGCGGTGGCGTGGTATCGCAAAGCCGCCGAGCAGGGTGATGTCGATGCCCAAGGTTTGCTGGGGGTAATGTACGACAACGGCCGTGGGGTGGCGCAGGACGACAAGCAAGCGGTGGCGTGGTATCGCAAAGCCGCCGAGCAGGGCGATGCCGATGCCCAACTCCTGCTCGGGGTAAAGTACGAGCTGGGCAAGGGGGTGGCACAGGACGATAAGCAAGCGGTGGCTTGGACCCGCAAGGCCGCCGAACAGGGCAATGTCGATGCCCAAGGTTTGCTGGGGAGAATGTACCTCCATGGCCGCGGGGTGGCGCAGGACGACAAGCAAGCGGTGGCGTGGTATCGAAAAGCCGCCGAGCAGGGCAATGCCAATGCGCAAGGTTTGCTGGGGAGAATGTACCTCCATGGCCGCGGGGTGGCACAGGACGACAAGCAAGTGGTGGCTTGGACCCGCAAGGCCGCCGAACAGGGCGATGTCGATGCCCAAGGTTTGCTGGGGGAAATGTACCTCCATGGCCGCGGGGTGGCGCAGGACGACAAGCAAGCGGTGGCTTGGACCCGCAAGGCCGCCGAGCAGGGCAATGCCAATGCGCAAGGTTTGCTGGGGAGAATGTACGTCAATGGCCGCGGGGTGGCACAGGACTATAAGCAAGCGGTGGCGTGGTATCGAAAAGCCGCCGAGCAGGGCGATGCCATGGCCCAGTTCAATCTCGGGGTGATGTACACCAACGGCCGTGGGGTGGCGCAGGACGATAAGCAAGCGGTGGCGTGGTATCGAAAAGCCGCCGAGCAGGGCAATGTCGATGCCCAGTACAACCTCGGGGTAAAGTACGAGTATGGCAAGGGGGTGGCACAGGACTATAAGCAAGCGGTGGCGTGGTATCGAAAAGCCGCCGAACAGGGCGATGTCGATGCCCAACGTATCCTCGGAATGATGTACGACAACGGTGTGGGTGTGGTGCAGGATAACAAGCTAGCTTACGTCTGGAGTTCGGTGTCTGCCGCCAATGGGGATGTCAAGGCGGCTACAAACCGTGACCTTTTCGCCAAGCGTTTATCGCCTGCGGTATTGGCAGAGGCGCAGGCACTGGCTGGCCAGTATGTTGAACTGTACCAACCCAAGCAGTAACCCCATCTGCTAGTACGTATAAGGGGCGTTACGGTAAACCGGCGCCTCTTTTTGCTTTCTGATCAACCCGTGTGGTTCAAAACGTATACCATCAGAAACCCAAGGTATATGAGCAGTTTTTCATTTTTAAAGCTTATGAATCAATTGCTTACGGTGCAAATCTGTCAGGCCAGGAACCTCACAGATGCAGACCTGCTGCTGTGGGATGAAAATAAAGTTTCACCCTATAGATGGACAGATGCCGCCTTTTAGGCGGCATCTTGTTCACATTCACGAGCAAAGTATCATCCTTGTGTCGGGGTGATGGGGTCTCTGGCCAGATCCTGATGAAAATAGAGTTTCATCCTCTCTCAACCTTCGATCACCACAGCCGCAGCATAAAGAACCCCTTTCTGCAACTCTGTAAGCTTTGCCTTAGTCATGGCTTTTTTCCTCTATCAGTTGGCGAGGTACTGCTCGCACTCGCGCACCAGGGCGGCCAGCTGGTCATCAGACCAATCCGGCTTGCTGCGGATCAACAGCATTTGAAAAAACATTCCCTGCGCCTCTTCGTCCAGCTTCGTAGAGAAGGAAAACAGGCTAGGGGCTGGTGCTGCAGGCCGGTAGTAGGAGACAACAGCCTGAGCCAACCAGCGGGCAGATTCGCCCCCTTCCTCAAGGCGCTGGCGGATCTGCTCGGTGGTGAATAGCTGATGATTTTCGTTACTCATGAGTCCGTTTTTCCTCTAACTCAGGCCGCTGCGGCCGGGGTGCTCTTGGTGTACTCGCGCAGACCATCACGGACGGCCTGAATGATGCGGCACAGGTAGGTGTAATCAGGGTTATCGACCATCGGCAAGTCGTACCACCACTCATCCCCTACGACAGCAGTCATCAGCCCTGGATTACTGCAATATGAATTGGTGATCTCAATCCCCTCCGCATCACCCCACAACTCGCGGGCCCGCTCTTTATCAAACTCACCCCACTTTCGACGCTGGATGATATGGCCCCTGACATAGTTGGTCAGCGCCTCCCCCTCGGCCATTACTTCATCCCGGATCGAACTCAGGTTCTTGGCCAGGTAATGGTCATCACAGGAGATAAAGAACGCCTCCACACTGCGGCCGCCCATTGCGCCCCATGGTTAGGGTGAGACTTTATTTTCAAGGATGAAACTCTATTTTCGGGGATGACACTTTATTTTCATCCCACAGCTGCGTATTCCCACGCATGGCGATCACTCAATAACATCCATATCGATCAGCCAATAACATCCCAAATCGGACGCCCCTGGTACACATTGCGGAACGAGGTGTTTGGCCTGACGTTGTCTCTTACATCATGAGTAGCCAACTTCGCGTTGATGGCGGACAGCGAGCACCACGATGACATCCGGTTCAATGCGATAGCGGGCTAAATAGCCGCTGTCACCAAAGGGGATCACCCACTCACGAAACGCCTCTGGCAGTCCTTCTATGGGGCGGCCCATTGAGGGTTGGGCTGCGAGCTGGCGTAGGGACAGCTGGATTGTTGTTGCGGCCCGCTGTGCGACCTGCGGGCTTTTAGGGCGCAGGAATTCACGTAGGCGTTGCAGGTCTCGCAGGGCGGCAGGGGCAAAGATCACTGGTGGCATGCAGGAGGCGCTCCTTCGGCATCAGTGCCCCAAGAGGCTAGCCACTGATCCACATCTTGAGCGGTGGCATACTGGCCGGTCTCCTGGAACTCCTGCCAGGCCTCCAGAGTGTCGCGGTGGAAGGTCTCGCGCAGTTCTTCGCGCTCGACATACTGGCTGATGGCTTCGCGCATGAGCCAATGGGCTGAGCGTTCGCGGGAGGTTGCCAGGCGTTTGATGCGTTCCTGGGTATCGGCGTCGAGTTTGATCGAGACCGGTTTGGATTGTGTGGGCATGGTGGTACTCCAAGGTAATACCTGTGATTACCCATAGCATACCATTGAGCCCGTTTTCTTGATCAGGTTTTTGGGCTGTGAGGGCTTCTGGCGTCCAGCCAGGACAGCGAGGGGTGGCAGCTATTAGCGCTGATCTCTTGAATCAAATACTCATTTGATGTTTTACTCTTTTACTTATTCACTTGGTTGAGTTAAGAGGTGGGCATGCTGGTTATATCGGTGTTGAACCAGAAAGGAGGGAGCGGCAAAACCACAATTGCCACTCATCTAGCGCGAGCCTTTCAGGTGGCTGGTCACGATGTGCTGTTGATCGACAGCGATCCCCAGGGAAGTGCAAGAGATTGGTCCGCAGTGCGTGATGAGCAACCGGTGCCAGTGGTGGGGATAGATAGGCCAACCATTGAACGCGACATCAAGGCGGTGTCCCACAAGGACTTGATCGTGATCGACGGTGCTCCGCAGGCCGCTGACCTGGCGATATCCGCGATCAAGGCCAGCGACTTGGTATTGATCCCAGTACAACCCAGCCCCTATGACATTTGGGCTGCGTCTGATCTAGTGGATTTGGTTAAGCAGCGCATCGAGATGACAGATGGCCGCCTCAAGGCGGCGTTCGTGGTGAGTCGGGCCATCAAGAACACCAAGATCGGCGCTGAGATCAGAGAGGCGCTGGAAGGATATGGTCTGCCGGTATTGGCGGCGAGAGTGACCCAGAGTGTTGCTTATCCGAGCACCGCAGCGGCAGGCACCACCGTGCTTGATGTTGAGCCTAACAGCAATGCAGCCCAGGAAATACGGGGCTTGGCAGATGAAGTATTGGCATTACTCAAATGAGTTAATGAGGGTGTAAGTAAATGAGTATGTTGAAGGCTGGCCGTCCCAGCAGCGAAAAACGGGCAATGACCATGGGTGATATCGCAGGATCCGAGAAGATGAAGCGGGTTAATTTCGACCTGCCGGAGGCGCTGCATACCAAGCTGAAAATGCATGCTGCCGCGCAGGGGAAGTCCATCAAGGACATTATGACGGACTTCGTTGAAGCCCTGCCGTGATTGATTGATATGCAACTATCCTGTCGGGATAGTATTGAAAATATGAGCATTTTTTTGCAGTAGCGCGCACTAAAAAGCGTTGATCGATCTGTCTGCGCGCCTACGACTTCACGACTGACCGCGGCGCCATGGCGCTCAATGACTACGCCCGCTCCAACGACCCCTTTAC
>NZ_JAPCIQ010000141.1:0-6501 GCF_027707405.1 Aeromonas sp. QDB68
AGCCAAACCACAGAAGTATGCGACGAGAAAACCTAGTAAAAACAATGCCAGTCAGGCTTAACTGACTGGCATTAGGGACCTTCCCGGCTTTTGCTTGTACTGGCGGCGACACGGTCCTTGGCACTACCCCACCTTGAAGCTGCCCTTCATCAGGGCGAAGTGGCCCGGGAAGGAGCAGAAGAAGGTGAGATCCTTGCCCGCCAGGCCGTCGGTCTTGAAGGTAACGCTGGTGCTCTCGCCGCCCCCCACCAGCTTGGTGTGGGCCAGGATCCTGGGGTCATCCTTGGGCAGGTAGTCGTGATCGACCCCGGCGCTCATGCCGGCGGTGGCGATGGCCTGATAGTCGGCGGTGTTGGCCAGCACCCAGTTGTGGCCCATGTTGGCCACCGGCAGTTTGCCCGTGTGATTGAGGGTCACCGTCACCTCCTTGCAGGTGGCCGGCACGCTCATCGCCGTCTGGTTGAACTGCATGGCGTCATTGCCTTCGATCACCAGTGCGCACTCGTCGGCCAGGACCGGGGTGGCGAGGGAGCCAAGAAGCAGCAGGGTTAACACCTTTTTCATCACGTTCTCCTTTGATTGACGAAGGATGACAGCACAGGCATCTCGCCCCCGTGGGCGCGACCCGCAAAGATGCTGTCAGGATCGATCTTCATTATATTCAAATGTCACCGAAGGACGACCGCTTTTGGGCCAGCCTGAGGGCCCGGTCACTTCTTTTCTCCCGACCCCGGGCCCAAAGCGGGTTGCTCACATCCCCGTCCCGCTTAATTATTTGCGGCCTTCCCGCCCACGGCCACTCGCCAACACCGCAGCCGTTGGCTAAGCTGCTCCCCCGTCGATGACTCCCGCGAGAATGAGAGATGAAGTTCCCCTTTGCGCCTGCGCTGGCGCGCACCCTGCTGCTCTCCCTGATCCTGCTGCTTGGCGCCTGCCAGCCGGCCCCGACCCAGACCCGCATCCAGGGCAACACCATGGGCACCTATTATGCGGTGACCCTGAGCGACCCCTTCCCCGGCGGACAGGGAGCACTGCAACAGGAGGTGGAGGCGCTGCTGGCACGCCTGAACAAGGAGATCTCCACCTATGATCCGGGCTCCCTCATCTCCCGCTTCAATCAGGGAACGGGGCTGCCCCCCCAGGTCATCCCGGCCACCATGGCGAAGATTGTGCAACAGGGCATTGACGCCGGGCACCTCACCCGGGGGGTTCTCGATGTCACCGTGGGCCCCCTGGTCAATCTGTGGGGATTCGGGCCGGACAAGCGCCCGGTCAGGCGGCCCGGCGCAGAGCAGATCGCCAAGGCGCGGGAGCGGGTCGGCATCGACAAGCTCACCCTGACCCCCGAGGGGGATCACTTCCTGCTCGGCAAGGCCATCCCAGATCTCTATCTGGATCTCTCCACCCTGGGCGAGGGTGCGGCCTCCGACGAGATAGCCGGGCTGCTGGAGCAAAAAGGGGTCCACAACTACCTCATCGAGGTGGCGGGGGCGGTGCGCAGCAAGGGGCACAACGACAAGGGCAATCCCTGGCGGGTGGCCATCGTCGAGCCCTCGGACAGACCGGGCGCCATCGAGGATGTGGTGACCCCGAACGGCATGGCGGTGAGCACCGCTGGCAGCTATCGCAACTATTACGAGCTCGACGGCAAGCGCTACTCCCACATCATCGATCCCACCACCGGCGAGCCCGTGACCCACAAGCTGGTCTCCGCCACCGTCATCACCCCCACGGCCCTGGAGGCCGATGCCCTCGACACCGCCCTCATGGTGATGGGCCCCGAGCGGGCGATGGCCTTTGCCAGGGAGCACAAGCTGGCGGTCTATCTCATCGAGAAGACCGCCACGGGCTTTGCCGCCAGCCACACCCCCGAGTTTGCCCCCTATCTGGTGCGCAAGCAGCCCTGAATGACGAGGCCCCGCAGTGCGGGGCCTCGTTCACTGACCGCCTATTCGATGGGGATGCGGTGGGGCGCGGGGCTGGCCGCCTGCTTGGGCAGGCGCAGGGTGAGGATGCCGTTGTCAAAGCGGGCGCTCACCTGCTCTGGCGACACCTCCACCGGCAGCTCGACGCTGCGCGACACGCTGCCATAATAGCGCTCGCTGCGCAGGGCCCGTTCATCCTTGTTCTGGCTGTCAAACTGGCGGATCTCCGCCTTCAGGGTCACCAGCTTGCCGTGCACGTCCACGTGGATGTCCTCCTTCGCCACCCCGGGCAATTCCGCCTGCAGCAGGTAGTCATCCCCGCTCTCCCGCAGATCCAGCTTGATCTGGCTGGGCAACGGGTCCCCGTGCAGGGGGCGGATGTAGAAGCCGGAGGCCATGTCGTGGAACAGGTCATCAAACAGGCTGGTGCGACTCGGTAGCAAACTCATCTGATCCCTCCTTGTGAGCGGGCAAGGGAGCAGACGGGCACCCTGCCCTCTGTTGCCTCCCGCATGCTGACGCTCTTCAAGTCTAAAAACCGGGACAGCGCCTGCCAGTGCCAACTCGCCTTCCCTTGACCGGGATCAAAGGCAAGACACCCTTTTTTTCACCCAAGGTCTGCGGGAAAAACCGGGGGGCCTCCCCATGTGCAATTGCCTGCCTGCGGACTTTGGTGGCACACTTCTCCCACCAGCCCGTAGCGCCTTGATGCCAGACAGATGCAGACACCGGACTCCGTACCCGAGAAGAAACCCCAGCCCAAGCCCAAGCGCATCCTGCTGGTCAACGAACAGCGTTCCTTCCAGATGATGATGAAGGCGATGCTGATCAACATCGGCATCAACCGCATCACCTACACCAACTCCGCCGACGAGGCGCGCCGCCGCTGCCAGAAAGAGAGCTTCGACATCTATCTGCTCGACTATGAGCTGGGGGCGGGCGAGAACGGCCGCCAGTTGCTGGAAAGCCTGCGGGATCAGCAACTCATTCCGCCCCAGAGCGTGGTGATCATGGTCAGCAGCGACGGCTCCCGCGCCATGGTGCTGAGCGCGCTGGAAGCCGAGCCCGACGAATACCTGATGAAGCCCTTCTCCCAGGAGCAGTTCTCGTTTCGTCTCAAACGCGCCCTCGCCCGGCGCCAGGCGCTGGAGAGCGTCTTCAGCGCCCTCACCCGGGACGATCTGCCCGCCCTGGTGGAGGCCTGTGCCAAACAGGCGGACGCAGTGCCCCGCTTTGCCAACTTCTGCCGCTGCCTGCAGGCCGACACCCAGCTCAAGCTGGGCCAGGCCAAGGAGGCCCGCAGCCTGATGCGCCAGCTGCTGGCGGGGCAGGAGAACAGCTGGGCTCGCCTCACCCTGGGCAAGGCGTGCCATACCCTGGGTCTGCACGAGGAGGCGGTGAGCCACCTGCAAGCCACCCTGAAACACACCCCCCTGATGGTGGAGGCCTACCTCTGGCTCGCGGAGTCCCTGCTGGCGCTGGGCAATGACGAGCAAGCCCAGCAGGAGCTGCGCCGGGCGGTGGACATCTCTCCCCAGTCGGTGCAGCTCTCCCGCCGTCTGGCGGAGGTGTGCCTGCAACGGCACGACTACGCCCAGGCCAAGGACGTGCTGCTCGCCCTCATCGACTTGTCGCGCAACTCCATCCACCGCACGCCGCATTATCTCGGGGCCTATATCCAGACCCTTACCCTCTATGCCCTCAACAGCAACGACGGCTACCACATCGCCAACCTGCAAAAGCAGGTGAACTCCGCCCTGTCGCGCATCCGCGACTCCCTGATGATGTCGGAGTTCAACTACCCGGTGTTCGAGCAGATCTGCCAGGCCCGGGTGCGCATCGCCCTGGGGGAGCTGCTCAAGGGCAAGAAGATGCTCTATCGCGCCAACCAGAACTGGCTGGACGAGCCCGCCACCATGCCTCCGGCTCTCCTTGGCGAGACCATACTCGCCCTCTATCAGCTCGGGGAGTTCGAGTACGCCGAGAGCCTGCAACCCCTGCTGGCGGAGGATGAGGATCGGCTGCTCACCACCTGCATCCAGGTAACCCGGGATGACAAGACGGTGCAGGAGCGGCGCCAGCGCTATCAGCAGCTCAACGATCTGGGCATCAAGGCCTATCAGGCCGGAGAGCTGGAGCAGGCCCTCGGCCACTTTCGCGAGGCCCTGCGCCGGGCGCCCGCCAATACCGGCGCCGCCCTCAACAAGATCCAGGTGCTGCTGCAACTCATGCAGAAGAACCGCAAGAGCCCGGAGTTTGGCGCCGAGTGCAAGGAGACCCTGGAGGTGCTGGAGGGCATCCCCCTCAACCCCGCCCAGCAGGAACGTTTTCGCAAGCTGCGCCAGGAATATCATCAGCACAGCTGATATCCCCCCTCCTCCCCTCACCTATGCTGATACTGACTCAGGGAAGGGAGGGGCAACACCATGGCCATGTGCCGATACCTGGTGGCCGATGGCCGCCACTGCACCGAAGAGGCAGGGGATCATGATCTCTGCCGCTGGCACGACCCCGCTGCGGCCCACAACCCCCCTGATACCGCCGAGGCGCTGGAGCGCTATGTGCGCCAAGGAGGCCTGTGTCACGGCCTGCAACTGGCCCGCGCCGAGCTGGCGGATCTCAACCTGGTGAACAGGCAGGGTCCGGAGGGATTCTTGCTGGAGCAGTGCAACCTCTATCGCGCCAACCTGCGAGGTGCCCATCTCTACGGCATTCGCATCAAGGGCGGCAGCCTGATGAAGGCCGATCTGAGCGAAGCGAACCTCCACTGCGCCACCCTCGACGACGTCAACCTGCTCGGCATCCGCTGGAAGAACACCCGCCTCGACAACCTGGAGACGGGCAAGCGGCTGATGCAGGACAGAAAGGGGCGCCGCGAGCGGGACCCGGCGCAGGCACGCGTCTGGTTCAAGGAGGCGGAGGAGACCTACCGGGATCTGCGCAAGGCCTCGGAGGCCCAGGGCATCTTCACCATGTCCGGTCGCTACATCCAGCAGGAGCTCACCATGCGCCGCCTGCAGATGCCGTTCTGGTCCTACCGCCGCTTCGCCTCCTGGATAGTGGATCTCTTCTGCGGTTACGGCGAGGCCCCCATGCGGGTGGTGCTCTTCTCCCTGCTGCTCATCGTCATCTGCAGCATTTTTTACTTCTTCTGCGGCCTCAACTTCGCGGGCACCCACCTCATCTATCGCCCGGACGCTCCTCTGGAGCAGAACGCCATCTTCCTGATGGAGTGCCTCTACTACAGCGTGGTGACCTTCACCACGCTGGGGTATGGGGACTTCACCCCGGTGGGGTTGTCGCGGATCTTCGCCGCCTTCGAAGCCTTTACCGGCAGCTTCACGCTGGCACTGTTCGTGGTGGTGTTTGTCAAGAAGATGACCCGCTAGAAACCTGTCCACGATCTTGCTGGGAAGCCGCTTCCAAGGCTCATGTGCTGCTCGCTTATGTGTCGCCAGGCGCTTCCATGTATACATATGCACTCAGGCTCCTCTGCTGCGCGTCACCTTGCTGACAGACTCTCGCGACAGATCGTGAACAGATTACCGAGCCGCTGCGCCAGTCACAGCCCCCGAACTTGCATCCATCGCGGATTCCTAGTCCAATAAGCGACGAACAAAAACGACATGAGCACCCCGAACATGAAGATCATCTCTTTCAATATCAATGGCCTGCGCGCCCGTCTTCATCAGTTGCAAGCCCTTATCGACAAGCACCAGCCGGACGTGATCGGCCTGCAGGAGATCAAGGTGCACGACGAAGCCTTCCCGGTCGCGGATGTGGAGGCCATGGGCTACCACGTGGTCTTCCACGGCCAGAAGGGGCATTACGGGGTCGCCATCATGAGCAAGCAGGCTCCCATCGAGGTGCAAAAGGGTTTCCCCACCGATCCGGAAGATGCCCAGCGCCGCATGATCATGGCCAGCTTCAAGCGGGAAGACGGCTCCGTCATCAAGGTGATGAACGGCTACTTCCCCCAGGGGGAGAGCCAGGATCACGAGACCAAGTTCCCGGCCAAGCAGAAGTTCTATGAAGACCTGCAGCACTACCTCGAGACCCACCACACCCCGGACGACCAGATAGCGCTGATCGGGGATATGAACATCTCCCCCACGGATCTCGACATCGGCATCGGCGAGGCGAACCGCAAGCGCTGGCTGCGGGATGGCAAGTGCTCCTTCCTGCCCATCGAGCGTGAATGGATGGAGCGCCTGAAAGGCTTCGGGTTGACCGACACCTTCCGCGCCGCCAACCCCACCGAGTGCGAGCGCTTCTCCTGGTTCGACTACCGCTCCAGGGGCTTTGACGAGAACCGGGGCCTGCGCATCGACCTCATCATGGCCTCCGACGCCCTCAAGGACAAAGTGACCGAGACCGGCATCGACTACGAGCTGCGCGGCATCGACAAGCCCTCGGATCACGCCCCCATCTGGACCTGCTTCGCCTGATCCCCACGCTAGGCTAGCCCTCGCCAAAAGACCCTGCCCCCGCCCATGCGGGCAATGCTGTTCACTTAAGCGGAGCCGCATTGCGATTTACCGGAAAACGGGTCTTTGATATCTTCACCGCCCTGGGT
>NZ_JAPCIQ010000142.1:0-6477 GCF_027707405.1 Aeromonas sp. QDB68
CTATTTGATCTGTCTCTGCCTGCTGCTCAACTGTAAGTACATTGCTTGACTCAATATCCTTTAGTAGGCCTCGGGTGTGTTCGCTAAGCCGATTTGATGCATCACCTATGCGACCTACTATGGCGCCTGTTTCAGCTTGCATCATTCGTAAAGCAAACTCTATTTGGCCAAACTCATCGGTGCGCCCAGTGTAGAGGGATTGACTTAATGGGTTATTGGAAATATTCCTGGCTCTTTCAACCAGTCTTCCAAGAGGAGAGAGAATCGCAAGGTACAATTAAAATCGTACTTGGCGCCGCTCAACTGATCGATACTTGATCAACTAGCGCAAAGAATGATCATGCGTCGGCCCTGGTTCGACCGAGGTGTGACCACTCACAGTATTATTCAGGGGAAAACCTTCAACTCTCAATTATGGAAGATAGTTATGATACCCAAGACGCTTTTCTGTGCCTTATTGATCGCCGCATCAGGTCCTACGTTTGCAGTAACGCCAACGGAAAAAAAACTGGACGATATCGTTGATAATGTCGTTGTTCCGTTGATGAAAGAACAGGACATTCCTGGCATGGCAGCGGCGGTGATCTATCAGGGGCAACCTTACTACTTTATCTGGGGAATGGCCGATATTGCCGGTAAACAGCCCGTCACGAAACAGACCTTATTCGAGCTCGGTTCAGTGAGTAAAACCTTCACCGGTGTTCTGGGGGGGGATGCCATTGCGCGTGGTGAAATTAAACTGAATGATCCTGTGAGTAAATACTGGCCAGTGCTGTCCGGGAATCAATGGGAAGGGATTAGTTTGCTGAATTTGGTAACCTACACTGCCGGTGGCTTACCACTCCAGATACCGGATAATGTGACCAATGAAGTGTCATTACAGAATTATTATGAGACCTGGCAGCCGCAGTGGACACCGGGCACAAAGCGACTTTATTCGAACGCCAGTATTGGGCTCTTTGGCAAACTTGCCGTTAAACCTTCCGGCATGAACTTTGAACAAGCGATGATCAAACGCGTATTCCAGCCACTAAATCTATCGCATACCTGGATACAGGTTCCACAACAAGAAGAAAAACACTATGCATGGGGCTACCGCGATGGAAAAGCGGTTCGCGTTACTCCAGGTATGATGGATGCCGAAGCCTACGGTGTGAAATCCACAATAGAGGATATGGCAAGTTGGGTGTTGGCCAATATGGAACCTTCCGAAGTAAAAGATGCCTCACTGCAAAAGGGAATTTTGCTTGCTCAGTCGCGGTACTGGCAAGTAGGTGACATGTATCAGGGGTTGGGTTGGGAAATGCTCAATTGGCCGCTCAATGAAAAGACATTACTTAACAGTGGCAGTCCTAAAGTTATATTGTCTCCGCAAACCGTTAGTGAGATTTTCCCCCCATCTTCGGCGGTAACGGCTTCATGGGTACATAAAACGGGTTCGACAGGAGGTTTTGGGAGTTACGTCGCATTTATACCTGAAAAACAACTCGGTATCGTCATTCTAGCGAACAAAAGTTACCCCATTCCCTCTCGAGTGGAAGCTGCGTATCGCATTCTTAACGCCTTACAGTAAATGGCAGGGCCCCTCTTCTGAACGGGTCCCAACCTGTTGGCCAGTATGATTACGTAATAGAGTGCCCATAGCCCCTATATTCAACATATAGGGGCTATGGGCTCTCCACGGTATCCCCTGCGCAGTCTGGCGAAGATAAACGGCTATTTCGGAGGGCAATGAGCGTGTAATTTCCTCACTTTCCCTCATCGCCTTCTATTACTCCGAGCCTTCACTTTCAGTATGAGGCACTGGTGATCGGATGTAAGCGGCTCATCTGAGCCGTATTGAACCAGGCCGTTGCGTATTAGACGTCAACTACCTTGGCCGGTACGCGTCAACTACTTCATCGCTGCCAACGTAACAACTCAGTCTGTCATCCCACAGACGAACCTTCAGCATCTGTCCGATAAGTCTGGATGGTACGCTGTACACAACGTGTCGGACGTTGATGGTACTACTGCTCTGACCCGGACAGACAACTCCTCGTAGTCAGCACACCGCCGCTGAGGGAGGGGCTTCAGAAGTGCCAGTTCCTGACGGACCAGATCCTGATTGCGCTGGTTATGACGCAGCACCTGCTGTGTAACGAACTGCCTATATACGTTCACGCTACCGGAGGATATTTTAAAGGGAGAACTGAGAACATTAAATTTTAATATAAACAATTAATTATGTTATTAGCGTACGTTTTCGTTCCATTGGCCATCAAACCCCTTAAGGGGAAAGCGAGGCATGGAATACTGGCGAGAGTTTCAAGCCCTGGTGGCCATCGGATTCAATAACCAATTCTCTGTGATCGAACTGGAAAGCGCCGATGAGCGGGCACTAGGGATGGTGCAGGATGACATTTCAGAGGCTGGCTGGGCCAACTGCGCTGGCATCGACACTGATGTGCCAGGGCTCTACATGGTGAAGGCATCGATCAATCTGAACAGCGACGACGAACCAGAATATGCGAACACCGTACAGTCCGTGGTCAGATACACGCTGTCAGGCGAGGCGGCCCATATGATTGCCCCTGTTTTCCCCGATGACGAGATGAACAACCGTCGAATTGCCGCCTGCGTGGCTTGCTGTGCGGGAGAAGAGTTCACCATCGAGCGATTGGAGTCTGGTTTGCTCAATCTGCGCGGGCTCGTTGACCAAGCGTTTCTGGCATCCGAGGCCCATGTTCATACCACTGGCAAATTGTTGGCCGTGACTGAACAACGTAATGATCTGATGAAACGCCTGTGCTCTCTGCTGGAGGCTACGCTCGGATATCAGGAGTGGATTAAGGCCATCCCTGACGATGTGGCCGCCGCACTCCCGACTGTGCCAGGGATTGACGGCGATTGGGTGGCAGAAGCTATATCTGCGGCACAGGCATCGGTTTCGCTAGGTGAGTCTGGAGCTAAGGATTTTGGGAATCGTCATATGCGTTCAGGGGATGATAGTTAAGGGGAAAACAAAGTAATGAAGGAATCACCGTTTTTGACTCACCGGCACATTCTCCTGAATGGCTATGGTGCCGCAATCACCTTGCGGGGGATCGTGCTATCGCTCTGGAATGGCCGCAACTGGCCTGCCGACCTGAGCCGCGTGGGTGGGTTGGATGAACAGCACTTTTCCATCGCAGTGGAGTTGCTTACTTGGTATCGCCTGCATGGTGAGAATGACCCGGACTTTATGGACACTGGCCGCGCATGTGAAGCGCTGGCCCTGCCGTTAGTACTGCCCCATAGACAGCCGCGAATTCAACTCCGAAGTGCAACACCCGCCAAATCAAGCAACCTGTCGTAGTTCATCAAACACGATCTGCGGTTGCCTGAAATCCAAACATTTGCGCGGTCTAAGGTTGAGTCGCCGCTCGAAGGCCGACAACTCATCCGGGCTGAGCTGGCTCAGGTCGCTGCCCTTGGGCACATACTGCCGCAACAAGCCATTGCTGTTCTCGTTCAGACCTCGCTCCCACGCGCTGTATGGATGCGCGAAGTAAAACTGGGCATTTAGCACCTTGGCTACTCGCTCATGTTCCACAAATTCACTGCCATTGTCCGCGGTGATTGTATGAACATGTGCCTTGTAGGGCTCTAGCATGCAGATGATGGCATCGGCCACTGCAGCTGCCGTCTTGGCAGGCACATACTGCACTAGGTAGAGTCGGCTCTTACGCTCGGCCAGTGTCACGATGGCACCACTACCTTGTTTGCCCGAAACGGTATCCACCTCCCAGTCACCCAATCGGCTACGAGAGTCGACTATCGCTGGGCGCTCATCGATCGATACCGGGTTGGGGATCACGCAGCGCTTGGCATTCTGTCCCTTACGGTAACGTTTGTGGCCTTGCCGCAAGTGACGGAACAGCTTGCCACCGTTGGCCTTATCCTGCGCCACATAGCGGTAGATCCACTCATGACTGACAGGGCAACCAATGCGCCTGCAGACCGAGCTTATCTGCTCCGGACTCCAGTCTGCGGCCAACGCCATGGTCACGAAAATAAGGGTATCTTCCGGGACACGATATTTGCTGCTGGAACATCGTCGCAGGGTGGCCGATTGATGAGCCTCTGCTGGTTGATAACCTTGCGCACACCGGTTGCGACGGAGTTCGCGACTAATGGTGGATGGATGCACACCCACCTTGCGGGCAATCATTGCTTGGCTCAAGCCATGGTCATGAAGGCAGGCGATCTGGTATCGTTGTCCTTCGGTCAACTGATGGTATCTCATGGTGTTCCGCTTTGTTTCTTTGGCGAGAAGAAGCGTACCAGAACCGGCAGTTGGCCTCTTCTCTCCTATGCACCATGGGTGTTGCAGTTATTATCTGAATTCGCGATCATATAGGACGACGTCATACACGTACTTTAATGAAGAAAATGGGTATTCAGGCGTTATATTGCAAACCAAATTTAAGCCAGGCTAATCAAGCTCACCGTAAATATCCATATCTGCTCAAAGGGTTGGCTATTCAGCGCAGTAATCAAGTGTGGTCTACGGATATAACGTATATCCCTATGGCAAAAGGCTTTGTTTATTTATGTGCTGTGATTGATTGGCATAGCCGCAAGGTACTTGCGCATAGGGTATCGATTAGTATGGAGGTGGATTTTTGTATTTCGGTTTTAAATGAAGCGATTGAAAAATATGGATCACCTGAAATATTGAATACAGACCAAGGCAGTCAGTTCACCAGTGATGCATTTATTGATGTATTGAAATCAAATGGCATTCAAATCAGTATGGATGGTAAAGGTCGATGGGTAGATAATGTGATGGTTGAACGATTATGGCGGAGCGTTAAATATGAAGAGGTGTATCTCAAAGCTTATAGCAGTGTCACAGATGCGAAAAAGCAATTAAGTGCATATTTTGAGTTTTATAATTTGAAACGACCTCATTCGAGTCTAGACAAAATGACACCAAATGATTTTTACTATGATCAGCTACCCCAACAAAACAAGGTGGCTTAACTAGAGCGGAATATCACTTATAAATACGCTTTTAGTTGTTCAAACAAGTGGGACCACCTCTGATATTATAATTAACAGCAGAATTATCGATAAAATCAAATAAGTATTGATATTATTAAAGCTCTTAAGATAATTTAACATTCGTCATTTCCCATAAGAATTTAATAAAATACTATATGGTTGACGGATAGATAAAAGACTAGGAAAAGAAAAGCAGACAAAAAAATACCATCGATAATAAAATTGGTTAAAAATGTTGCACGATGAAATTTAAATAAACTTGTAAAGCTAATAAATTAACAATTTTATATTCAAAAAAACTTAAATCACAAGTTAAGCTAATAAACAGCTTTAGCTATTTTAAATAAGTTCATTTTAAAAACCAAAATTTAGATTTATTGGCTATATAAAACTTTAAATCAGTAGTTCCACTAACTTTTTTCACTTATTTATTTAAAAATTAGCAACTTAAAAATACAGCTAAGTATTTTTAGATATTGCTTGGAGTTAATTCAATTCATCAAGTTTTAAAAAATAATTCCTTTTGTCAGGCATATCGTTTTTTAAATGCTTTAAAAATATTTTAGCAGTTTCCTCAGATACATCCTCTCTTAGGCAACGTTCAACAAAAGATATATCTACAAATTCATCTGCTAATCCAGCACGACCAAGATCTAAAAAGTAAATTTCACCAGATTTATCTATAAAAATATTACTATCCGTGATATCGCCATGAGAAAAAACCAATCTTTCTTCAACACGAGTCTCATTTAACTCATTCCAAAGACTTAGGTAAGTTTTATGGTCTCCCCATAATTCAGCCTCAAAATCATCTTGATCTATCTCGTCAAGGAGTTGGTTATCAATAAAAAATTTTGACTCTTTTAACCGATGATCAATGCTTGAAATAAATGGGCAATCAAAAATAGCAACTGCATTTAACTGATTGAGTGTTTCCTTATAGATAGAAAGCAATTCTTGCTCTGTTAAAAAAAGCGCTGAAATTGGTTTTGCATTGATCGCTTTAGTGATCATGAATTCAAACTGCTCATCCTGAAAAGTCATGATGAGTTCAGGCACCTTTAATTTATCAGAGAGCCAACTCATCATTTTCGCTTCACGAGAGACACTGTATGTGGTCTCTGTATATAAAGTGCTAGATCGCTTAAGAAAAAAAGTTTCATTATTTCGATTAAAAGAATAAACATCCGATGGCGACTGACCAATTTTATTTGGCTCTAAAACGCTGTTTCCAATAAATTGTTGAATAATATTAGGCAATTCCATCAAGTTTTCCTTTTATTCAGCATTAAAAACCTCGCAAATGCGAGGCCTAGTAAATAGATGATCTTAATTAGGTTCACTGTAGCAAAAATATGGCTTATTGTCTATAGGGGTTCTAGGGATTTTCCGTCCAAAAACGACAAAGTGCTCTGGAGGCCGCGCCGTCCGTGGCCTCCAGAGGGGTAT
>NZ_JAPCIQ010000143.1:0-6477 GCF_027707405.1 Aeromonas sp. QDB68
ATACCCCTCTGGAGGCCACAGACGGCGGGGCCTCCAGAGCACTTTGTCGTTTTTGGACGGAAAATCCCTAGAACCCCGTCTTGGCCGCGACACCGCCGACATGATCCAACTGATAAAAGAGTTTGATGCTCAGGGTGTCGCGGTTCGGTTTATTGACGACGGGATCAGTACCGACGGTGATATGGGGCAAATGGTGGTCACCATCCTGTCGGCTGTGGCACAAGCTGAACGCCGGAGGATCCTAGAGCGCACGAATGAGGGCCGACAGGAAGCAAAGCTGAAAGGAATCAAATTTGGCCGCAGGCGTACCGTGGACAGGAACGTCGTGCTGACGCTTCATCAGAAGGGCACTGGTGCAACGGAAATTGCTCATCAGCTCAGTATTGCCCGCTCCACGGTTTATAAAATTCTTGAAGACGAAAGGGCCTCGTGATACGCCTATTTTTATAGGTGTCTGGACTCGTGGGATCATGTACCCATGCGTAGCTGGCCGCTCTTCAAGGCCAGACACGTTTTGCGTACACTGTTCCAATCCGACTCTTCACTGGCAACTCGATGACCCAGGCACTGCACAGCCAAGCCCGTACTACCCACCTGATCCGTGAGGAAATCAGGAACTCGACGCTCCCGCAGGCCGAACTGGCCAGGATGTACAACGTCACCCGCCAAACCATCCGAAAGTGGCAAAACCGCGAGTCTCCTGAAGACAAGTCGCATGCGCCGAACAAGATGTACACGACGCTCACGCCCGAGCAGGAGCTCATCGTGGTGGAGCTGCGCAAGACGTTGCTGCTGCCCACGGACGACCTGCTGGCGGTCACGCGCGAGTTCATCAATCCAGCCGTCTCGCGTGCCGGCCTGGGACGTTGCCTGCGCCGCCACGGTGTCTCGGATCTACGTAACCTGGTCGAGCAGGAAGGCACTGCGCCCGCCACGAAAAAGACCTTCAAGGACTACGAGCCGGGCTTTGTGCACATCGACATCAAGTACCTGCCGCAGATGCCCGACGAGACGGCAAGGCGCTATCTCTTCGTTGCCATCGACCGTGCTACGCGCTGGGTCTTCATCGAGCTCTATGCCGACCAGACCGATGGCAGCAGTGGCGACTTCCTCAACAAAGTCCAGCAAGCCTGTCCCGTCAAGATCGTCAAGCTTCTGACCGACAACGGCAGCCAGTTCACCGACCGCTTCACGGCTGGCGGCAAGAAGAAGGAACCCAGCGGCACACACGTGTTCGACCGCCTGTGCAAGCAGCTCGGCATCGAGCACCGGCTCATCCCGCCTCGTCATCCGCAGACCAACGGCATGGTGGAGCGCTTCAACGGTCGTATCAGCGACATCGTCAACCAGACCCGTTTTGGTTCAGCTGCCGAACTGGAATCGACGCTGCGCAATTACGTCAAGATCTACAACCACAGCATTCCGCAACGCGCGCTCCAACACAAAACACCCGTTCAGGCGCTCAAGGAATGGCATGAAAAACGCCCTGAATTGTTCAGGAAACGCGTGTATAACCAGCCGGGTCTTGACATATAGGTTAATGTCATGATAATAATGGTTTCTTAGACGTCAGGTGGCACTTTTCGGGGAAATGTGCGCGGAACCCCTATTTGTTTATTTTTCTAAATACATTCAAATATGTATCCGCTCATGAGACAATAACCCTGATAAATGCTTCAATAATATTGAAAAATGACTTGGTTGAGTACTCACCAGTCACAGAAAAGCATCTTACGGATGGCATGACAGTAAGAGAATTATGCAGTGCTGCCATAACCATGAGTGATAACACTGCGGCCAACTTACTTCTGACAACGATCGGAGGACCGAAGGAGCTAACCGCTTTTTTGCACAACATGGGGGATCATGTAACTCGCCTTGATCGTTGGGAACCGGAGCTGAATGAAGCCATACCAAACGACGAGCGTGACACCACGATGCCTGCAGCAATGGCAACAACGTTGCGCAAACTATTAACTGGCGAACTACTTACTCTAGCTTCCCGGCAACAATTAATAGACTGGATGGAGGCGGATAAAGTTACAGGACCACTTCTGCGCTCGGCCCTTCCGGCTGGCTGGTTTATTGCTGATAAATCTGGAGCCGGTGAGCGTGGGTCTCGCGGTATCATTGCAGCACTGGGGCCAGATGGTAAGCCCTCCCGTATCGTAGTTATCTACACGACGGGGAGTCAGGCAACTATGGATGAACGAAATAGACAGATCGCTGAGATAGGTGCCTCACTGATTAAGCATTGGTAACTGTCAGACCAAGTTTACTCATATATACTTTAGATTGATTTAAAACTTCATTTTTAATTTAACTAGCTCCACCTTCAAACAAGGAATATCGTTGATGTCACTGTATCGCCGTCTAGTTCTGCTGTCTTGTCTCTCATGGCCGCTGGCTGGCTTTTCTGCCACCGCGCTGACCAACCTCGTCGCGGAACCATTCGCTAAACTCGAACAGGACTTTGGCGGCTCCATCGGTGTGTACGCGATGGATACCGGCTCAGGCGCAACTGTAAGTTACCGCGCTGAGGAGCGCTTCCCACTGTGCAGCTCATTCAAGGGCTTTCTTGCTGCCGCTGTGCTGGCTCGCAGCCAGCAGCAGGCCGGCTTGCTGGACACACCCATCCGTTACGGCAAAAATGCGCTGGTTCCGTGGTCACCCATCTCGGAAAAATATCTGACAACAGGCATGACGGTGGCGGAGCTGTCCGCGGCCGCCGTGCAATACAGTGATAACGCCGCCGCCAATTTGTTGCTGAAGGAGTTGGGCGGCCCGGCCGGGCTGACGGCCTTCATGCGCTCTATCGGCGATACCACGTTCCGTCTGGACCGCTGGGAGCTGGAGCTGAACTCCGCCATCCCAGGCGATGCGCGCGATACCTCATCGCCGCGCGCCGTGACGGAAAGCTTACAAAAACTGACACTGGGCTCTGCACTGGCTGCGCCGCAGCGGCAGCAGTTTGTTGATTGGCTAAAGGGAAACACGACCGGCAACCACCGCATCCGCGCGGCGGTGCCGGCAGACTGGGCAGTCGGAGACAAAACCGGAACCTGCGGAGTGTATGGCACGGCAAATGACTATGCCGTCGTCTGGCCCACTGGGCGCGCACCTATTGTGTTGGCCGTCTACACCCGGGCGCCTAACAAGGATGACAAGCACAGCGAGGCCGTCATCGCCGCTGCGGCTAGACTCGCGCTCGAGGGATTGGGCGTCAACGGGCAGTAAGGCTCTGAAAATCATCTATTGGCCCACCACCGCCGCCCTTGCGGGCGGCATGGATTACCAACCACTGTCACATTTAGGCTAGGAGTCTGCGCGGCAGAGCCGTGTGACCGGTTTTCTGTAGAGCACTGACGATGGCGGCGGCGCTCTCTGCAATTGGCAAGGCGTCGGCGCCAAGGATACCAATCTTGCGGCGCGCGGCGTGTTATGACGACTGGGGTGCATTTGAGCCGCCCCATTTAACCTTCGCCCTCACAGATACGCCATTCGCCTCAGATTTAGCGCCATGCAGACGAGCTTCCACTCGGCTTGCACCTTGTCCAGGCCCCTCATGCTGAACTGACGCAATCCCATCACCGCCTTGATCCAACCATTCGGAGCCTCCACGATCGACTTGCGCCGGCGGTAAGCTGCATCGCCTTGCTCCGTTTTCAATTTCGCCGCAATCGCCGCCGTATGCGGATGGGTCTTGGCATTGACCTTGGCATCTTCACGTCCCTCGCGGCCGAGGGCAACGATGACATCGCCGTGGTGATCGGCGACCTTTGCCAGAACAGCCTCACTACGGAATCCCGCATCCGCCAGCGTCTGGGCCGGCATTTCTCCGGTGTTGGCCTGAACTGCTGCCAGCATGCCCAGCAGCGCCTGACTGTCCGCGGCGCAGTTGGTCAACTCCGCCGCCACGATGATCTGGTGCTCGGCATCGACCGCTGTGTACCCGTTGTAGCTCTGCTCGGAGCCACCACCGGCGTGTTTCATGATCCGGCTGTCCGGATCGGTGAAGCTTTCCTGATCACGGTCATCCGGCACACCAAACTCGCGTTTGTACGAGCCACCGCCCTTGTCCGAGCCATCCGGATGGCGAGGCCGGCGGCCATCGTCTTCGCTGCGCCCCCGGGCCTGGTCCGCTTCACGCTGGCGCGCTTCCAGGCGCGCCTTTGCCGCCTGGATCGCCTCCAGGCGCTTCTCGCGGCGAGAAATCTCGGCAGGAATGTCCAGCTCCGGCTCGTTACGCTCCTGGTCGTCGGTAGCCTTGGCGCGATCAAGCAGCGCCTTGATCTCGCAATGCAATTCGTCCTCGGCCGGCTTCATGCGCTTATAGCTCATCGCCTTGTGGTCGCCATGTTTGGCGGCTTCGTATTCAGGTTCTTTAGAGAGATCCTTTAGATCGCCGTTCCTCACTACTGCCGGGAAGTCTCCCCAGGGAGCACGTTCGGCCTTATGTTCGGTCATGGTTTCAATCCCGGTCAGCGTCCCATATAGCCCCGAAACCTGCCAGGTGGGCCAAGATAGACCAGGCACCATAAGCAATAGGGCTAGGGTTGGTTTTGCTCACCCAACGCCTGAAGGTTCGGGTTCCCTTTCCGCTGCCTCTCTCACCAGGCAAACCAACGAGATCAGCGACATCAACGCCACTGAGAGGCTTACTAAGCCCTTTTCGTTGCCTAATCAGCTCCAACACCTCTTTGATTTCATCGGCGGTTGGAGCCTGCCAATCTTCAGCGAACGGCCTAAGCGTTTCAGGTCTAATCATGCGATAAATCCTCAAATAGCCCCGGTCAATGCCGGGGCTTTTTTATCAATGGGTAACGGTCGCGGCGGCCTCCCGATACGCCTTCAGTTCAATCAAGAGCAAGCCAAGCTCCCGCATCTTCATGCGCGGCATATGAACGGGGCGGCGGGCCGTCAGAGCGTCGCCAATGTGTTTTGCAAGTGATACAATATCCGTATTCATCGCGTTTATCCTCAAATTGACCGGTGAAAGCCCCTGTGATTGGTTGCAGCCATACCAGGGGCACCATTTCTTTTTCTACCTATGCACCTCCTTTAAGAGCCCCGGCCATCACCGGGGCTTTCTGTTGCTAGTCTATTGCGGCCAAGATGGCCTCTTTTTCGTCATGCTCACAAGCCCAATCCCGCAAGCTGTGATACAGCCTTGAAAACCGCTCCTGGTCAGCGCCTTCTGTGTGAAATGACAGATGGCTATAGAGGTAGAGGCAAGCGGTAATCCCGGCAGCATCGGCGCTCATTTGGCCACTAAAGTAGTTCATGGCCTCGATGTTCAGCATTTCATCACGACGCCCAGGAGCCATATAAAAGCCGCCGTTCGACAGCTCCCACATAAGCCAATAAGCCCCGCGATACTCGCGGCAGAGCCCTTTCATTTGCTGGTAAAGCATCGACTCGAAAACCACATAGAAACGGCCTACATAGCGGGGCATTGCAGCCATACGGCGAGGGGTGGCGACCAGGGAGCAGATCAGGGGATTAAGTTCTGTTTGCATCATCGGAGTTCTCCGGTATTGACCGTGGCGGGTGCCCGGCCTTCTGAGATATATAATAGGCCATTTTGGCCTATTGTGTCAAGCGGGTACAATAAAAAATAGGCCAAATCGGCCTACTTTTTTTCTCTCCAACTGAGCCACATTTTATTCAGCTCCAGGCTGCGGGCTGGCCAATCTGGCAGATTCACCGCATGGGCGCGGTAGTTGATCCGAGTATTCAGAGTGCAACGGGGAAAGGGGTTGGCCACCTTGCAGTAACGATAAAACAGACCGACGAGGCGAGCACCGTAACGATCACGCTCCCAGGTCAAAACGTTGTGCATATGCTCGCGGCGTTCGCGTATCCATTCTCGATAGAGTTGGTGAAAGGTGCGGTTAGCTGTGTGGATCATCGGAGTTCTCCGGTATTGACCGTGGCGGGTGCCCGGTCTTCTTAATTAAGATTATAGGCCAAAATGGCCTACTATGGCAAGAAAAAGCGCGCTCTACGTTAAAAAAATCACGTAGTCGCGGGGGATTGCCGCCAAGATTTCGCATAGCGTCGCCTGATTTCGTACGTACGAAATGGGCCACCTGGTCGAGCTGCTGCCGATGCCTGGTGAGTTGGCCACCTGGTTGATTTCCTTCTGGCGTCCAGATCTGAACTTGGCCACCTGGTCGAGCTGCTGCCGGTGCCTGGTAAGTTGGCCACCTGGTTGATTTCCTTCTGGCGTCCAGATCTGAACTTGGCCACCCGGTCGAGCTGCTGCCGGTGCCTGGTAAGTTGGCCACCTGGTCGAACTGCTGCCGGATCTAAAGGTGGAATATTAAGCAGGTAGTGATAGACTGAGATCCAGCATGGCTATACGCCTGCTAACCCCTCAAAAGAAAGCAGCCTCTAGGGGGTTCTAGGGATTTTCCGTCCAAAAACGACAAAGTGCTCTGGAGGCCGCGCCGTCCGTGGCCTCCAGAGGGGTAT
>NZ_JAPCIQ010000144.1:0-6473 GCF_027707405.1 Aeromonas sp. QDB68
GGGCGGGAAGTGAATGTACCACGTTGCTTGCATGAGGCGCTGGGGCGCCCCATGCAACACGTAATTGGGACATAGCCTTTTTTTTGGCCGTTCCCCTCTGGTGCGCTGCTGCATTTTCAATCATTTTTCGTGGTCGTCGTCTGCGTCTTTGGTCGCAGAGACTTGGCGGGAGTGTGGTGATAATCTGGCCACTCACACGGGGCGAGCTTGTTAATACGGGCGAAAACGTGTAGTTTTTTGCCTTCTCAAGAATTGAATAACCAATCAACTAGGAGCGTGTATGCGCATTGTTCTGTTGGGAGCTCCGGGCGCCGGCAAGGGTACCCAGGCTCAGTTCATCATGGAAAAACACGGTATTCCGCAGATCTCCACCGGCGACATGCTGCGTGCGGCGATCAAGGCGGGTACCGAGCTGGGCCTCAAGGCCAAAGCCGTGATGGACGCAGGTCAGCTCGTCTCCGACGACATCATCATCGGCCTGGTCAAAGAACGCATCGCGCAACCGGATTGCGCCAACGGCTTCCTGCTGGACGGCTTCCCCCGCACCATTCCCCAGGCGCAAGCCATGAAGGATGCCGGTGTGACCGTGGACTTCGTGCTGGAGTTCGACGTGCCGGACGAAGAGATCGTCAAGCGCATGAGCGGCCGCCGCGTGCACTCCGGCTCCGGCCGTACCTACCACGTGGTGTTCAACCCGCCGAAAGTGGAAGGCAAGGATGACGTGACCGGCGAGGATCTGGTGATCCGTGCCGACGACGAAGAGACCACAGTGCGCAAGCGTCTGGATGTCTACCATCAGCAGACCGCGCCGCTCATCGGTTTCTACGGCAAAGAAGCGGAAGCGGGTAACACCCGTTACGTCAAGATCGACGGCACCCAGCCGGTGGATCTGGTCAGCCAGCAACTGGCCGCCATTCTCGGTTAAGCCATTCAGGGCCGGCAGGACGCAGCCGTTCGCCGGCTGGCTACGAGAGTGAGAAAAGGGTCCATACCGGGCCCTTTCTTGCATTCCATTCCCACGACACAGAACGACAGGATGCTAACGTGACCACGAAAACCGGGATCTTGCTGGTCAATCTGGGTACCCCGGCCGCGCCGACCACGGCGGCGGTCAAGGCGTTTCTCAGCCAGTTTCTGCACGATCAGCGGGTCGTCGACCTGCCGCGCTACCTCTGGTGCCCCCTGCTTCATTTCATCATCCTGCCGACCCGCTCCCCCAAGGTGGCCAAGCTCTATCAGCAGGTGTGGACCGAGCAGGGCTCCCCCCTGATGGTCATCAGCCAGCAGCAGCGCGCGGCCCTGGAGCACGAGCTCAAGAGGGAAGGGGTCGAGGTGCCGGTGGCGCTCGCCATGACCTATGGCGCCCCGTCGCTGGCCGATGGCTGGCAGGCCCTCAAGGCCCAGGGGGTCAACCGGGTGATCCTGCTGCCGCTCTATCCCCAGTATTCGGTCAGCACCACCGCCTCGGTGTTCGACGCCTGGGCCAGGGCGATGAAAACCGAGCGCAATCTGCCGGTGGTGCGGCTCATCCGCGATTACCATGCCCACCCGGAGTACATCCAGGCGCTGGCCATGAGCGTGCGTCGCCACTGGGAGCAGCACGGCCAGGGGGAGCATCTGCTGATGTCCTTCCACGGCATTCCCGAGCGCTACGAGCGGGAAGGGGATCCCTATGGTCATCAGTGCAGGCGCACCGCCGCCCTGCTGGCGGAGGCGCTGGGGCTGGCCCCGGAGCAGTGGACCGCGAGCTTCCAGTCCCGCTTTGGCAAGGAGGAGTGGCTCAAGCCCTACACGGACCTGACCGTGGGCGAATTGCCCTCTCGCGGCGTCAAGCGGCTGGATGTCATCTGCCCGGCCTTTTCGGCGGATTGCCTCGAGACCCTGGAGGAGATCCAGGTGCAGAACCGGGAGATCTTCATGGCCGCCGGTGGCGAGCAGTTTGAATACATCCCGGCCCTCAACAGCGATCAGGCCCATATCCGCATGATGGTTTCCCTCATCTGTCGCGAGCTGGCATGATGGCCGTTCTCATCCGGTGCCCGACGTGGCGGACGTTCGGATTCAACGATAAAGGAGTGTCCTGATGATGCATATCACGCTGATTTACGCCGGCCTGCTCGGGCTCTTGTTCCTGCTGCTCTCCTTCTGGGTGGTCAAGCGCCGCGCCCAGTTCAGGGTGATGATAGGGGAGGGGGAAGCCCCCGAGATGCTGGCCGCGATCCGCGCCCACGGCAACTTTGCCGAGTACGTGCCCCTCACCCTGCTGCTGATGGCACTGTGCGAACTGGCGGGGGTCGGGGCGCTCTGGCTGCACCTGGGCGGTGTGCTGCTGCTGGTGGGGCGCATCCTGCATGCCATCGGCATCCAGATCCCCAGGGCTCCCAACATGCCGCGCCTCTTCGGCACCCTCTTCTTCTGGCTGTCGCTGGGAATTTTCTCGGTGCTGGCCCTGGTGCAGGGGCTCTCGGCAAGCTGAATGTCATCCCGCAACACCACCCCGCCACGGGGTGGTTTTTTGTGGTAGCCAAGTCAAACGTTTTCCTCGTAAACCCTTGTCTATACTGACCTCAAAATTCAATCGTGCGACTTTTCGGCGTGGTGGATTGTGTTAAAATCCCGCCCCTCTTTTCCCCAGAGCACAGAAGATTGCCATGAAATTTCCCGGTCAGCGCAAGTCCAAACACTACTTCCCGGTCGACAGACGTGATCCCCTGATCCCGCAGAATTCCCAGCTCACCGAACTGGGCAAGGCCTATGTAGTGGGCATCGATCAGACTCTGGTGGATATCGAAGCCCATGTGGACGAAGACTTCCTGAACCGGTACGGCCTGAGCAAGGGCCACTCCATGCTCATCTCCGACGAGGTGGCGGAGCTGGTCTACGACGAGCTCAAGGCCAACAACATGGTGGTGAGCGAATTTGCCGGCGGCACCATCGGCAACACCATGCACAACTATTCCGTGCTGGCGGACTCCCACTCCATCCTGCTTGGCGTCATGAGCCAGGACATCCGCATCGGCAGCTATGCCTACCGCTATCTGTGCAACACCTCCTCCCGGGTCAACCTCGACTACCTGCAGCCGGTGGACGGCCCGGTCGGGCGCTGCTTCACCTTCATCACCGAAGGGGGAGAGCGCAGCTTTGGCATCAACGCCGGCAAGATGGATCACCTGGATGTGGACCACATCCCCGAGACCATCATCAAGGAGGCCTCGGCCCTGGTGATCACCGCCTACCTGGTGCGCGGCGCCGACGGCACCCCCATGAAGGAGGCCGCCATGGCCGCGGTGCGCTATGCCCGTGAGGCCGGGGTGCCCGTGGTGCTGACCCTGGGCACCCGCTTCGTCATCGACGAGAATCCCCAGTGGTGGCGCGATTTCATCAGCGAGAACGTGACCGTGCTCGCCATGAACGAGGACGAGGCGGAGGCCCTGACCGGGATAAAGGATCCCCTCGGCGCGGCCGACAAGGCGCTGGACTGGGCGGACATGGTGCTCTGCACCGCCGGCCCCATCGGCCTCTACATGGCGAGCTACACCGACGAGGACTACAAGCGCGAGACCACCCACACCCTGCTGCCCGGCGTCATCCCCGAATTCAACATGTACGAGTTCAGCCGCCCCATGGCCCGGGACAAGTGCCGCAAGCCTGCGCGTATCTACTCCCACATCTCCCCCTACATGGGCGGCCCGGAGAAGATAAAGAACACCAACGGGGCAGGGGACGGGGCGCTGTCCGCCGTGCTGCACGACATGGTGGCGAACGCCTATCACCGCATGAACGTGCCGAACTCCGCCAAGCATCTCTCGGAATTCCTGACCTACTCCTCTCTGGCCCAGGTGTGCAAGTACGCCAACCGGGTGAGCTACGAGGTGCTGGCCCAGAGCAGCCCGCGCCTCTCCCGCGGGTTGCCGGAGAAGGAAGACAGCCTGGAAGAGGTGTACTGGGAGCGGTGATACCTCTTCCTGTCGACCACGAGAAAGGGTGCCACTGGGCACCCTTTCTTGTTTTTGGGGCTGGATCATGTTTTTGGCATCGCTTTTGCTGACATCGTGGACAGCCCGCGTCGCGGCGGCATACCTTGTGTTAAGGATATGTAGCTGCTGCGGGGCGAGGGTATGTTGAGACAATGGAGTATCGGTCGGCGTCTGTCGCTGGTGACCCTGATGGTGCTGGCGCTGCTGGGACTGCTGCTGTTCTTCTGCCTGCAGATCTATCAGCAGGGGCTGATGGGGGAGAAGAGCCGCCAGACCCAGGCTCAGGTAGAGACCGCCTTCAGCCTGGTGGCGGGGCTGGAAGCCAGGGTACGCAAGGGGGAGCTGGACGAGGCGAGCGCCAAGGCCGAGGCGCTGGCGCTGATCAAGGGGTTGCGTTACGGCAACGATGACTACTTCTGGATCAACGACAGCCACCCCACCATGGTGATGCACCCCATGAAACCCGAGCTGGACGGCAAGGATCTCTCCGGGGTGGAGGACAAGCAGGGGCTCAGGCTGTTCGTCGCCTTCGCCGATCTGGCGCGGGCCCAGGGCGCGGGGGAGGTGGCCTACTACTGGCCCAAGCCGGGGGTTGACGAGCCGGTACGCAAGATCTCCTACATCAAGCGCTTCGCCCCCTGGGACTGGATCATCGGTACCGGCGTCTATGTGGACGACGTCGAGGCCCAGTACCGGGAGGTGCTGCACACCCTGCTGGGGATAGGGCTGGTGCTGGCCCTCCTGCTGTTTGCCGTGGTCGGCCTCATTGTGCGCAGCATCGTCGTGCCCCTCTCCCGCTCGGTCTCGGCCCTTGGCAACATCGCCAGGGGGGAGGGGGATCTGCGGGTACGTCTGCCGGAGTCTGGGCGTGACGAGCTGAGCCAGCTCAGCATCAACTTCAACCTCTTCGCCAGCCAGATGGCGCAGCTGGTGGCCCGCAGCCAGCAGATAGCGGATCAGAACCGGGTGCATGCCCACCAGCTGGCCGAGGTGGTGGAGCGTACCGGCGCCATCGTCACCGGCCAGGAGCAGGATACCCTGCGGGTGGCCAGCGCCATGGAGCAGATGACGGTGAGCAGCCGCGAAGTGGGCCAGCACGCGGCCCAGGCCGCCGACGCGGCGGATTCGGCCCTCAATCTGGCCCAGCATGGCCGCGAGGTGGTGGTCCAGACCCGGGAGTCCATCAGCCAGTTGGCGGACGAGATGGTGGAGACGGTACAGGCGGTGAGCCGCCTCGAGCAGGAGACTCAGCAGATTGGCTCCGTGCTCGACGTCATTCGCGGGGTGGCGGAGCAGACCAACCTGCTGGCCCTCAACGCCGCCATTGAAGCGGCACGGGCCGGGGAGCAGGGGCGCGGCTTTGCGGTGGTCGCCGATGAGGTGCGTACCCTGGCGACCCGCACCCACAGCTCCACCGACGAGATCCGGCAGATGATCCAGCGGCTGCAGGAGGGGGCCGGCAAGGTGGTCAGCGGTATCAGCCAGTTGCAGCAGCTCTCCCGCGCGACGGCGGACAGGGCCGGCGATGCGGATGTCGCCATCAATGCCATCGATGGATCCGTCCACACCATTACTGCCATGAATGGGCAGATTGCCACGGCGGCGGCGGAGCAGAGCCGGGCGGCGGAGGAGATCAACCAGCGGCTGGTGGCCATCACCCAACTGGCGGCGGATGCCCTGGCCCAGAACCGGCTGACCGAGCAGGCATCCGGGCAACTGGCGCTGGCCTGCGACGAGCTGGGGGCCCTGGTGGCGAAATATCGCATCTGACGGCCTTTATCCCCGCTTTTTCGGGATAAGGCTTGAGTCTGGGGGGCTTTTGGGACACCATCTGCCCCATTCTCGGCCAGCCCTGGCCGACAGCCTGCCATTGCTTTGCAAGAGAGAGACCCCATGAGCAAACTAACTGACAATCTTGACGCCAATTTCCAGCTGTTCATCGAAGAAGTCCGCGAGTCGGGTCAGGTGTGGGGTCTGCGCTACGGTGAAGACTGGGTGGTGTGCCGCTCCGCCGAGTTCGAAGATGCGGACGTGATGCCGCTCTGGTCCGCCGAAGGGGATGCCCGCCTGCACTGCGTGGACGAGTGGGCGGATTACGAGCCGGAAGTGATCGAGCTCGAAGAGTTCCTGGACATCTGGATCAACGATCTGGACGAGGACGACGTGCTGGTCGGCCCGAACTGGAACGCCGATCTGGAAGGCCAGGAACTCGAGCCCATCGAGCTGGCCAAGGCGCTGGTGGAACTGGACGCCTGAGTCTGCCGTCCTGCCGGATTGTGATGAACCGGCCCCCTTCGGGGGGCCGGTTTTTTTATGGCCGCCATGGGCCATGAAAAGGCGATTGGCCTTTGCACCCGTCCCGGGGATGGGTCATCATCAACCCTTTGCCGATCGGGAGGTGCCATGTTTGTCTTTGACGTGACCACGAAGGCGGGGGCGCAGGGGAGGATCCAGGTGCAGGCGCTGGACTGGAGCCAGAGCGGCCCGGTGAGCTTT
>NZ_JAPCIQ010000145.1:0-6406 GCF_027707405.1 Aeromonas sp. QDB68
GAACCAGTGATTGGTTCCGGATTGTCCTACAGCAGAAGGATCGGTCAATGGATCCTTAACTGATCAGCATTGCCGCAAGTGCGGGGCGTTTTGGCAAGAAAGGCTTATCAGGCAGCCAGGTTCTTGGCCACGAATTCCCAGTTGACCAGGGCCCAGAAGGTTTCCATGTACTTCGGACGCAGGTTGCGGAAATCGATGTAGTAGGCGTGTTCCCACAGGTCGACGGTCAGCAGCGGGGTGGTACCGGCTTCGGTCAGCGGGCAACCGGCGTTGGAGGTGTTGACGATGGCCAGGGAGCCGTCAGCCTTTTTCACCAGCCAGGTCCAGCTGGAGCCGAAGTTGCCGATGGCAGACTTGGTGAACGCATCCTTGAACTCGGCGAAGGAGCCGAAGGCCTTGGTGATGGCATCGGCCAGGGCGCCAGTGGGTTCGCCACCGCCGTTCGGGGAGAGGCAGTGCCAGTAGAAGGTGTGGTTCCAGATCTGGGCAGCGTTGTTGAAGACGCCACCAGTGGAGGTCTTGATGATCTCTTCCAGAGACTTGCCTTCAAACTCGGTACCCGGCACCAGGTTGTTCAGGTTGACCACGTAGGTGTTGTGGTGCTTGCCATGGTGGTATTCCAGAGTTTCCTGGGAGATGTGCGGTTCCAGAGCATTGATTGCATAGGGCAGAGCGGGAAGTTCGAAAGCCATTTTCTACTCTCCATTGGCTGGTCCGTGCGAAGGCGACGGTTGCAAGACATTGCGTACTCTTTTCTATCTTGAAAAGAATTGTTCTTGAAATGAGGGGGCCAGACGGCCCAAAGCCCGTCGATTGTAGCAGTATCAAAGATGGGCGAACAACCCTTGATTCTTGCCATGATCCGGATCAAGCTGCGGCGTATTGATGCATGACTTCTTTCATTCGCAACGGTTTGCCAGTTTGTGGTCTGCCCGGATTGCAGTAGAATGGCCTCCGAAATCGCTCCAGTGAGGCATTTATGGAAACTATTGAAAAGATCAAACAGCAGTTGGCTGAGAATCCCATCATCCTCTACATGAAGGGATCCCCCAAGCTGCCCAGCTGCGGTTTCTCTGCCCAGGCCTCCCAGGCCCTGATGTCCTGCGGCGAGCCTTTCGCCTATGTCGACATCCTGCAGAACCCGGACATCCGCGCCGAGCTGCCGAAATTCGCCAACTGGCCCACCTTCCCGCAACTGTGGGTCGAGGGCGAGCTGGTCGGTGGTTGCGACATCATGATCGAGATGTTCCAGGCCGGCGAGCTGCAGACCCTGATCAAGGAAACTGCCGCCAAGCACAAGCAGGATGACGCTGCCGCCGAATAAGGCCGCATCCATACCATGCAAAAAGGGGAGCCACTGGCTCCCCTTTTCTTTGTGCCCACGACAGACATCAGGCGATGCGTTCGAGGCGCGCCATGTAGAAGCCGTCGAAGCCGGTCTCGGCCGGGCTGACGTTGTGATCGCCGATCAGGCGGAAGTGCTCGTTGGCGGCGAGGAACTTGTCCACCTGCTGGCGGTTCTCCTCGGGCAGGATGGAGCAGGTGGCGTAGACCAGCAGGCCGCCCACCTTCACCATCTGGCTGTAGCGCTGCAGGATCTCCTCTTGCAGGGCGACCAGCACCGGCAGGCGCTCGGCGGTGTCGCGCCACTTGGCATCCGGGTTGCGCTTGAGCACGCCAAGGCCGGAGCAGGGGACGTCCAGCAGCACGCGATCGGCGCTTTCTTTAAGGCGCTTGACGGTCTTGCTGCTGGTGATGACCCGGGTCTCCACGTTGTGGGCACCGGCGCGGCGGGCGCGCTGCTTGAGGTTCTCCAGTTTCCACTCTTCCACGTCCATGGCCAGCAGACGGCCCTTGCCCTGCATCATGGCGGCCAGGTGCAGGGTCTTGCCGCCGGCACCGGCACAGGCGTCGATGACCCGCATGCCGGGCTTGACGTCGAGGGCCGCGGCCACCAGCTGGGAGCCGGCATCCTGCTGCTCGAAGCAGCCGTCGGCAAAGGCCTGGGTACGGAACAGGGCGGCGTCCGAGGTCACTTGCAGGGCGGTCTCCACTCCGTCGACGGGCACTGTGGTGACATGCTCTTTGGCCAGCATGGCTTGCAGCTCGTCCCGGGTGCACTTGAGGGTGTTGACCCGCAGGTAACGCTTGGGCATCCAGGCCAGGGCGGCACGCTCGGCCGGCCAGGCGTCGCCCAGTTGCTCGCTGCCGAGTTTTTCCAGCCAGGCAGGGCAGCCGTCCATCAGCACGGGGTTCTTCTTGGCCTCGGTCAGGCGGCGGCGGAACGCCTCCTCGTTGAAGCGATCCAGGGTCGGGTGGTTGGGCTGATCTATCTTGTGGAAGGCGTGCCAGCTGTGCAGCAGCGGCCAGACATTCTTCTCCGCCTGACGGACCTGGATGCCGGTGAGGAAGCAGTAGAGGCTGAGGCGGCGCAGCAGATCGCCGGTGACCAGGGCAATCCTTGCCTGTTCTTGCGGTTTGAGTTCGATGCCGGAGAAGTGACGTGCATAGGCGCGGTCGAGGGTAAGACCCTGACCCAGCACATCGTCAACGATGGCAACGACCAGATCCCCGAAACGGGGCAACAGTGGGGACTTGAGCATGAGATTAACCTTGGCCAAAGAAAGAGTGAACCGGCCCCGTCGAAGAGGGGTTCTGGAACGGACAAATCCGCGCCATGATAGGGGCTAGTCTGCATTGGTGCAACCTTCCCCATTCGGGGAATGTACAGAGGATGTTGCTGGACTAATCGGACCAGCGGGCAAATGATGCCGTGGCAGTTCAGGTGAATCCGTTTAAAAAGGAATTAAAAAGATGCAGTTGATGAAATATTCTCCGCTGGCGGTGCTGGTGGCGGGTCTGATGACGTCCGGCAACCTGATGGCCGGCGAGTGGCATACGGTCACGGCGCGGGCCACCGCCGCCGATGGGTACGAGGTGAGGGCCAGCCAGTATCGCATCGTCACCGTCTCTACCGATTACCTGGCTGCCCTGAAGGGGGGCGAGCGCCGCCTGACCTTGCCTCTGCCGGATGGCAAGGAGGTGACCTTCAGCCTGCAACCCTATGATCTGCTGCCGGCGGATCTGGCCGCCAAATATCCCGATATCCTGGCCTTCAAGGGGCACAACGAAGCGGCGCCTGGCGAGACCGGGCGCTTCGATCTCGGTCCCCAGGGATTCCACGCCATGTTCAGCCATGAAGGGAAGATGGTGTTCGTCGATCCCCTTCGCAATGGGGAAGGCTATGCCGTCTATTACCAGCAGGATGCCCACAGCCGGCTGGAAGAAGAGGCGGACAAGGTGATCGGGGGCGAGGCCAAAAAGCTGGCCCGTCAGGTGCTGGTGGATGGCAACGAGCGCAAGCGCTATGTCATCGCCATCTCGGCGGCGGGGGAGTATACCCAGTATCACGGCGGTACCGTGGAGGCGGGTCTTGGCGCCATCACCACCCTGCTCAACCGGGTCAACGAGGTCTACCAGCGTGATGTGGCGGCCGAATTCCAGCTGGCCAGCGGCAACGACACCATCATCTTCACCGACGTGGCGAACGATCCCTTCAACAATGATGACGGCGATATCGATGCCAACATGCAGGTGCAGGCCGATGCCCTGACCAAGGGGCTGGGGGCCTTCGACATCGGCCATGTGGTCAACACCGGTGGCGGCGGCCTGGCGGGGCTGGGCGTACTCTGCACCCCTGACAAATCGGCGGGGATGACGGGCTCCCCCGAGCCGGTGGGGGATGCCTTCTTCATCGACTACGTGGCCCACGAGATCGGTCACCAGTTCGGGGCAGACCACACCTTCAACGGCACCACAGGCAGTTGTGGCGGCGGCAACCGGGAGGCAAGCCAAGCCTGGGAGCCGGGCAGCGGCAGCTCCATCATGGCCTATGCGGGGATCTGCGGAGACGAAGATCTGCAGCCCCACAGCGAGCCCTATTTCCACAGCAAGTCCATCGAGCAGATGCGGGCCCACATGGCCACGGAGCCAAATTGCGGCACCCCGTTGGCGCTGGTCAACAATGCGCCCCAGGTGGCGGCAGGCAATGACTACGTCATCCCTGCGAACACCCCCTTCGTGCTCAAGGGGGCGGGGGCCGATCTTGACAGCGATCCGCTGAATTACACCTGGGAGCAGATCGATCTGGGGACGGAGTCGAGCAGCCCGGCCACCATGGTGGACGACGGCAGCCGTCCGCTGTTCCGTTTCGTGGCGCCGACCAGCGTGCCGGAGCGCACCCTGCCGAGTCTCACCTCCCTGCTCACCAACACCCTGGCAATAGGGGAGGCCTGGCCTGCCACCAACCGGGACCTGAACTTCCGCCTCACGGCGCGGGACGGCAAGGGCGGTGTCGCCAGCGATGACATGAAGATCCAGGTGGTCAACACCGGCAAGGCCTTTGCCCTGACCAGCCCGGTGGTGACCCCCCTGGGGGCGGGCAAGACGCAGACCATCAGTTGGGAAGTGGCCGGCACCAATGCCGCCCCCATCAACTGCAGCAAGGTGGATCTCTTCATGACCCGGGACGAGGGGGCAAACTGGACTTCCCTTGCCAGCGGCAAACCCAACTCGGGCTCGGCGAGCGTCACCATCCCGGCGGGCCAGGATGGCACTGCCCGTTTGAAGGTGGCGTGCAGCGACAACATCTTCTTCGCCATCAGTCCCCTCAAGCTCTCGGTCACCCAGCGCGGTGAAGAGGGGGGAAGCGGTGGCGGCGGTGCCCTCGGCTTCTGGACCCTGGCCCTAGCGTTGCTGGGCTGGCAGCGGAGGCGGGCATGAGACTGGCCGGGGTGCTGCTGCTCACCCTGCTCGGCGGTTGTCAGGCCGATGCAGACACCCTGGAGCAGGCGGTCAGCGCCAGCCTCGCCAGGCAGGATTACCGGCTGATCGTGCGGGCCGGGCGCGGCGAGGTGGCGCCCGGGATCGCGGCGGATCAGCAGGCGGCGGCCAAGGCCCGCTGCGGCGTGCGCTATCTCGACGGATTCGGGGATGTCATCAAGCCGGATCAGAAGGAGGCCCACGCCAGGCTGAGCGCCTATGCGGCGGACTACAACCGGCGCATGCTGGCCCATTGCCCGCCGATTGACGGCAAGCAGTAGGCTGACGGTCATCGGCATAAAGAGGGAGGCATGAGCCTCCCTCTCTTTTTGCTCCGCCATTTGGCCGCCCCGAGGCTTGTACCCATGGCGCGCTCGTCGCACAATGCCTGCACCCATCGCCGCACGGGCGGCAGAGAAAGAGAGAAGGAAAATCAAGATGATGGATGTGGCTGATCTGCGTCGCGAATACACCAGGGGTGGACTGCACCGGGCCGATCTGCCGGCCGAGCCCCTCACCCTGTTCGAGAAGTGGCTGGCCCAGGCGTGCGAGGCCAAACTGACCGATCCCACCGCCATGGTGGTGGGCACCGTGGATGCCGATGGTCAGCCCTGGCAGCGCACCGTGCTGCTCAAGCACTACGATGCCGAAGGCATGGTGTTCTACACCAACATGGGCAGCCGCAAGGCGCATCAGCTGGAGGGCAACCCCCGTATCAGCCTGCTCTTCCCCTGGCATACCCTGGACAGACAGGTACACGTGACCGGTCGGGTGGAGAAGATGAGCACCTTCGAGGTGATGAAGTATTTCCACAGCCGTCCCAAGGACAGTCAGATCGCCGCCTGGGTCTCCAAACAGTCGACCCGCATCTCGGCCCGTGGCGTGCTGGAGGCCAAGTTCCTCGAACTCAAGCAGAAGTTTGCCAATGGCGAGGTGCCGCTGCCGAGCTTCTGGGGTGGTTTCCGGGTGCGCATCGACACCGTCGAGTTCTGGCAGGGCGGGGAGCACCGTCTGCACGATCGCTTCTATTACACCCGCGAGGGGGACGGCTGGCACATCGAGCGCCTGGCACCCTGATGAACATCGCCCGGCTCAAGAACTTCACCGAGATAGTGAAGAACAACTTCAACATCTCGGCGACGGCGGAGAAGCTCTATACCTCCCAGCCGACCCTCAGCAAGCAGATGAAGATGCTGGAAGAGGAGCTGGGGCTGGCGCTGTTTACCCGCAAGGGCAAGAACCTGTCGGGCCTGACCCCCATGGGGGAGCAGGTGATGGAGCTGGCCAGGGGAGTGGTGGCCCAGGTGGAGCAGATTGGCCAGCTTTCCCTCGGGGATCAGCTGGCCACCAGCGGGGTGCTGCGCATCGCCACCACCCACACCATGGCCCGCTACAAGCTGCCGGCGGTCATTACCGAATTCTCCCGCCGCTACCCCGAGGTGAGCATCCAGCTGCATCAGGGAGCCCCTGCCCAACTGGCGCAGATGGCGCAAAACGGGGATGTGGAGCCGTCATTCCGCACCTGATTTTGCTATTTTCAGTGCTTGACGGCGATCGGCCGTTCTGATCTATTACTCTCTTTTGC
>NZ_JAPCIQ010000146.1:0-6338 GCF_027707405.1 Aeromonas sp. QDB68
AAGGGTACCACCAATCAGCAGTTGGCCACCTCTCGCCATTCATCCATGAGTGTCGCACTTATTATCTGAATTCCCGACCAAGTGAGCACACTTTATAATGGCCCCATATTGTTTATATTCGACTTTGGTGATATCAAACGTAGTTTTTTAGACGACATTCCCCAAGTTTCTCAACTGATAAAAAAATGTATTCAAGGGTTTAGTTACGCAAAAATAGCTCTTTGTAGTACATCGTTCCCGGATAGCTTCTCTGGCGTATACCATGGAGAGGCATCGATATATGAGCGCCAGGCTTTCAGAAGACTTTATAGATATTTTCAAGATGGTCAGTTAATATACTCAGACCATGGTAGCGCTAGAGCAAATAAAGCTAGCGGCGGAGCAAGAGTGCCACCTCCGAGAATAGACTACCCATTAAAAGATGAGTGGAAATATATAAGGGTAGACTTTGATGACCTTAATAACTCAAAGAACGAAAAATATGTTGTTTATAAAAAAATCGCGAACGAAGTAATAAGTAGTGCTTACTGGAATAAAAATTTCTTAGTGTGGGGAACGCAGCAGATAGAGCTCACTAGTTTGGGTAGTGAGTATGGCATTTATGATCAGAGAAAAGCTGCGGCCGTTAGAATTAATATTCACTTGTATGTTCAATTACATTACAATTCACCAGTTGCTATTGAAGAAATTGATTCTGATGACGACTGGGTGGATTAAAGTAATTTTAATATGTCATCAGGTACCTCACCGAAAACCTTTCCATTTTTGGATAAGGTTATTAGGTGAGGGTCATCGTGAAATACGGTTAGGTCCAGTACTTTTCTTAAATTCTTCTGTTCAAAAGATAAATAAAATTTTTGCATGCTCAATAGTGATAAATTTTCGGGAAGGATATAATTATCTTTAACTTTATCCCAAAAGTTATTAGTGGTTAGAAGGTATCTATCCATAATCCCACTTAAAGTAAAAGAGCGTACTTGAGTCGGAGAGGCGTGAATAGCTTCTTTTTCTAGCTCCTTTCGGGTTTTATTTCCTCCTTTTCCACCGTTGAAAGCGATCAGTTTTTTTAAATCTGAAACCTTCATCATCTCTATATTTTTTGCTATGTCTAGCTTCTTAGATAGTTTTCCACGTCTAATTACTTTAATGATGTCTGATGCTTCCCATACAGCAACATCTTCAGGCGTTTTTGATAAAACATTTTCAATATGTTTTTTAGACGCTACAACGATAACCTTATCAAAATAATCTAAATACTTAGACACTTGCCCCTCGAGTCTAACTAGAGAGTCAGCCTCGCTTTTTATTTCAAAGGCATAAGCATGCTTTTCTGTGAATACACATAAATCGACTCTACGAGATGAGCCATCAATAGTGAATTCATTTACAAGGGCATGCTTTTTCTCAAACCAGCCTTTGCCTTTTAAATAATTGATAAGCTGTGATTTTATATCACCCTCAAGAACTTTTCTATTTAACTCTGTCATGGCCAAAGTCTCTACTACTGAAGAGTGATTTAAATGTATAGCCTGACGAGCTCTTTCGTCAGGCTTGAGCAATATTACAGCGCTTCCAATCTGGCATACGCCGTTACCAGCCACTTGGCGCCGACGTCGTCGAACTGGATCTGCACCCGGCTCTGCTGGCCGACCCCTTCGAAGTTGAGCACGATTCCTTCGCCGAATTTCGGATGGAGCACCCGCTGGCCGAGCTTGATGCCGCTGGCGTCAAAGCTTTGCTGCACCTCGTTCTGGCTAAAGCGGCCGTACTGGGTGGGGCGGCTGACCTGAGTGCGCAGCCGGATCTCCTCCAGACACTCGGCGGGCATCTCGCGGATAAAGCGGCTCGGCTTGTGGAACATCTCGCGGCCGTAGATGCGGCGGCTCTCGGCATAACAGATGTAGAGCTTCTCCATGGCGCGGGTCATGCCGACGTAACAGAGGCGCCGCTCCTCTTCCAGCCGGCCCGACTCCTCGGTGGATTGCTGGCTGGGGAACATGCCTTCCTCGACGCCGACCAGCAGCACCAGGGGATATTCCAGCCCCTTGGCGCTGTGCAGGGTCATCAGCTGCACCGCATCGGCGTATTCGTCTGCCTGATTCTCGCCGGACTCCAGCGCCGCGTGGGCGAGGAAGGCGGAGAGATCGCTCATGTCTTCCAGCTCGTCCGGGCGCTGGTACTGGCGGCAGGCGGTGACCAGCTCGTCCAGGTTCTCTACCCGCGCCTGTGATTTCTCGCCCTTCTCCGCCAGATACATGGCCTTGAGGCCGGAGTGCTGGATGACGATGTCCGCCTGCTGGTGCAGTGGCAGCATGGCGACCTGCTCCTCCAGCGCGTCGATCAGCTCCACAAAGCCGCGCACCGCGTTGCCGGCGCGGCCGGTCAGCACCTTGTCATTGAGCAGTGCCTTGGCCGATTGCCACAGGTTCTGGCCCTGATCCCGGGCGTTGCTCCGCAATATCTCCAGGGTGCGATCGCCGATGCCGCGGGTCGGGGTGTTGACCACCCGCTCGAAGCTGGCGTCGTCGCCTCTGTTGTTGATAAGGCGCAGGTAGGCCATGGCGTCCTTGATCTCCTGGCGCTCGAAGAAGCGCAGGCCGCCATAGATGCGATAGGGCATGGCGTCCTGCATCAGCGCCTCTTCCAGCACCCGCGACTGGGCGTTGGAGCGATAGAGGATGGCGCAGTCGGCGAGCAGACCCCCCTTCTCTTTCCAGTCCTTGAGGCGGCCCACCACGAAGCGGGCTTCGTCCACCTCGTTGAAGGCGGCGTACAGGGAAATCGGCTCGCCCTCGGCCCCTTCGGTCCACAGCTCCTTGCCGAGCCGCTCGGCGTTGTTGGCGATGACGCTGTTGGCGGCTTTGAGGATATTGGCGGTGGAGCGGTAGTTCTGCTCGAGGCGAATGGTCTCGGCGCCCTGATAGTCGGTCAGGAAACGCTGGATGTTCTCTATCTTGGCGCCGCGCCAGCCGTAGATGGACTGGTCATCGTCGCCGACGATCATCACCTTGCCGGAATCCCCTGCCAGCATCCGCAGCCAGGCGTACTGGATGCCGTTGGTATCCTGGAACTCGTCCACCAGGATGTTCTGGAAGCGATCCCGGTAGTGCTCGAGGATGTGCGGCTTGTTCAGCCACAGCTCGTGGGCGCGCAGCAGGAGTTCTGCAAAGTCCACCAGCCCGGAGCGATCGCAGGTCTCCTGATAAGTCTTGTAGATCTGCTGATAGGTGCGGGTGACGGGGTCGCCGTAGAGGTCGATGTCGCCGGGGCGCAGCCCCTCGTCCTTCTTGCCGTTGATGTAGCCCATCACGGCGCGCGGGGCCCAGTGCTTCTCGTCGAGGTTGAGCGCCTTGAGCACCCGGCGAATGAGACGGTACTGGTCGTCGGAGTCGAGGATCTGGAAATCCTGCGGCAGCCCCGCATCCAGATGGTGGGCCCGCAGCAGTCGGTGGGCGATGCCGTGGAAGGTGCCGATCCACATGCCGCGCACGCCGTCACCGATCACCTTCTCGACCCGGCCGCGCATCTCGGCCGCCGCCTTGTTGGTAAAGGTGACCGCGATGATGGAGAAGGGTGAACAGCGTTCCACCTGCATCAGCCAGGCGATACGGTGCACCAGCACCCGGGTCTTGCCCGAACCGGCACCGGCCAGCACCAGCAGGTTGCTGCGGGGCGCCGCAACGGCATCTCTTTGCTTGTCATTGAGCCCGTCGAGCAGGGTTGAAACGTCCATCACCACTCCTGTTTATTTATACAGGCGGGGATTATACGGCCTGAGCCGCCAGAGACCAACCGGCAGGATCAACGAAGGGGGCGGTGATAGTCCCGGTATTGGCCCAGTACCTCACCGGAAAAGCTGAGCAACCGGGCGCGGGGGGCATCCAGCACCTGCTGGACGGGATCAAATCGCAGTGAAGCGGTCAGCATGCGGCCCTCAGGCAGGGTCACTTCCGTGTTCCCCATCATCAGCATGCCGTCCTGATAATGCCCATGCTCGAAGCGCACGATGACGTCATTCACCATCAAGGTGCCCTGCTTGAGCTGTAGTGATGCTCGTTGCATCTCTCGCAACGCAAACAGACTGGACAATGACGGACGCCCGCTGGGCATCCGCTGCAAGTATTCGTGGGTGGTCAATTGATATTGCAACTGACCCTGACGATCGAAGACTCGCTCCCGATAATCGGTGTAGCGCGTCAGCATGCCGGCAGCCTGTGCCACCGGCATCCACAACAGGAGCGCCCCCGTCAGGAGCGCTCCCACTGGTTTACAGCTGATCGGCACAGCTGACCTTGTTGTCATCCAGGTCGGTACAGGAGACGAATACCTTGTCAAAGGTCGACCCGGCCACCGGCGTCATCTGGGTTGACCAGTCATAACCCACCCCCTTGGCATAGATGGCGGTGTGGCTCTCCTGATCTTCCTGCATCCAGCCGATGTACTTCAGTGCGCCGCGATCGCTCTGGGCAAGTGCCTTGAACTCGTCGCTCGTGATGAGACACATGGGCTCTCCCATGGCCTTGGACAGTTCGGCATCCCGCGCCCCCACGGCGCCATCACAACCGCCGGTCACCTTGATGGTCATGTCACTGCGATCCAGCATCTCATCGAAGAACGGCAGCACATTGATGTTGTACTTCACCCCCACCTCTTGAGGCTGCCAGCCCATGCCGGTATTGACATATCGGGTCTCGACGCTTTCCCACTGGATAGTGGGCACAGTGCCTGCAAAGTGGTTCGCCAGCTCCTTGAGGGTCGCGGTATTGGCCTCGATCTCATCCTGGGTCAACGACTCGTCCAGCTTGCTCTGATCGATGGTCAGAGCGAGGCTCACCGCATCCTTCAACTGCGACTTGGCCTTGGCCAACCGTGCCTTGGCATCGTCGGTCAAACGGAAGAAATCGGCGTGCGCCACCAGTGCATCCGGCTCGATTTCCTGCTGACTAAACTGGGTCTCGAAGGTGCTGCTGCTCTCTTCATAGGTGGTGGTCGGCTGCATGCCCCAGGTGTCCTTGATGTGCATGCGCGGCAAGGTCACTTCTTCCTGTTGGGTGACATAGGCGCTGTCCGGACCGTACTGGTAGGAGGCGGCGATATTGAGGGCCGATGCCATCGCCATCGCCGACGCCCGCAGTGCCTTGGCTCCGTCGAGGTTGAGGGTGACGGTATCGTCATCGCCATAGGTGGCGCTGTAATCCGGATCCTGGATATCGGCCAGGGCAGCCGCGACGTTTTCCAGGCTGTCGGCATAGGCGCCCATCAGCTTGGCCACGTCATGGGTATATCCCTTGCCACCTTTGAGCGCCACGGAGGCGGTGCCGGGGGTGTGGATGATGACATCCATCACCTTGGCCAGGCTGGTGCTGTAACCACTGCCAATGGCGGACGAGGTGAAGCCCAGGCGTTCAGCCACCACGGGGTTGTTGGTCACCTCCAGCATGGTCAGCATGGCCAGCACGATCTGGCGATCGGCCTTGCCGCTCTCACCGGTCTCGGCCTGCAGGGTCTCCTTGTACTCCTTGAACTTGCTCTCGACGTCCAGGTTTTTCAGATCGGTCAGTCCCTGCAGATCGCTCAGCACCTTGTCGACCGCCACGGAGCGGCCATTGACGCCAGCCAGGGTGGCGGAGAGGTGGGCTTTCGCCGCAGCCAGAGAGACGACGGCCTTGGTGAGGCCCGCTGTTTTCAGCGCCTCGACCAGGGAGGTGTTGAAGGCGTCATCGCTACCCAGTTCGACGATCCCCAGTTGCGCGACCTGCGCCTTGTCGAGGGTGATGCCGTTCTCCGGATTGCTGTCGCTGTCGAGCGTCTGCAGCAATGCCGCAATGCGGATCGCTTTCTCCTTGTCGTCACCCGCCAGGGTGTAAGGGGTCACCAACGAGTTGCCCGCCTTGAGGGTCACCGCCCCCAGGCGTTGGTTGCCCAATGCGAATTCGCAGGTGTCGCCATCATCAAACAGGAATTCACCCTTGGCATTGGTGACACCGGTGTAATCGTTGCACCGATAGTCGAGGCCACCCACGACGGAATCCAGGAAGACGGCAGTGTGAAGAGGCTTGCTGCCGGTGTCGGTGCCACCGCCATTGTTGCCACCATTGCTGCCGCCACCGTTATCGTCACCACCACCCCCGCAAGCGGTCAACATGACACCGGACAACACACAAGCCACTGCCATACTCAGCACGTTTTTTTTCATTTTTATCACCCGAACAAATGTAAAAAATACGGCCCCATCCCGGGGGCCAAGTTAATCCGGGTATAACCTAAATAGCTGTTCCGAATAGTAGATCACCGGAGGAAGGGAACTCAGTCCAGTTTGTGCGATCTGATTAGTCGCT
>NZ_JAPCIQ010000147.1:0-6210 GCF_027707405.1 Aeromonas sp. QDB68
GGGCGGTGAAGATATCAAAGACCCGTTTTCCGGTAAATCGCAATGCGGCTCCGCTTAAGTGAACAGCATTGCGCCCCCAAGGCGCTGTTCCCCTTCTATGTGCCGAACCATCCCGGCCAGCTCGGGGTCTTTCCCCTGAGCGGCGATGCCATCTTCCTGCCGGAGGCGGCGGTGAGCGGGGACGAGAAGGTGCAGATTGAACCCGAGGTGGCACTGTGGTGCGAGCTGGAGTACGCGGGGGAGCAGGTGGTGGCCATCCATCCCAAGGCGTTTGGCGCCTACAACGACTGCTCCATCCGTCGCCCCAATGCCAACAAGATCAGCGAGAAGAAGAACTGGGGTGAAGAGAGCAAGGGGCTGGCCGCGAACCTGCTGCCCCTGACCCACTTTGCCGCAGGATGCGAGCTCGATGACTACCGCATCGCCTGCTATCTGGAGCGGGACGGGGAGCTGCACCCCTACGGGATCGACAGCGCGGCGGTGGACTACAGCTACTTCCACGGTCAGTTGCTGGCGTGGGCCATCGACAAGTTCAACCATCAGCAGGACGAAGGCCCGGCCGAGCATATCCAGGGGCTGCTGGCCCAGGCGGGGCGCCCGGCCCATGCGCTCATCAGCATTGGCGCCACCCGCTACACCCCCTTTGGCGAGACCCACTTCCTCGCTCCCGGTGACACCGCCTGCGTGGTGGTCTACCCCGCCAGTCGCTACAGCGAGAGCGACATTCGCGAAGCCATCGCGACCCGCCGCGTTGGCGCCGATGTCTCTGTCCTGCTCCAGGCGGTCAAGACCCGTTGATCGCGATGCCTTCCCAACCTGGGGAGGCATCTTCTTTCTCTATTATGCCTGCGCACACTCCATGCTGGCGTCATGCATGATCAGCCGAAAGAGGAGTGGCAGATCAGGTGGGTTGCCATGGTGGTGATCAGAGAGTGCAGGGAGCAGGATCTGGCGGCTTGCTCAGCCTTTACGCCGAGCTCAGACCACGGGATCCCGTGATGCCGCTTTCCATGGCGAGGGAGACGCTCGCGAGCCTGCTGGCCAGGCCCGAGGTGCGGATCATCGTGGCGAAGGTGGGCGGTGAGCTCGCCGCCACCTGCCAGCTCGGGGTGATCCCGACCCTGAGCAACGGCGGCAGGCCCTTTGGCATCATAGAGCACGTGGTAACGGCCTCTGCGTTCCGACGCCAGGGGCTGAGCCAGAAGGTGCTTGAACAGGCGCTCTCCCTGGCCTGGGGGCTGGATGGCTACAAGGTGATGCTGCTCTCGGGGGAAGGGCGCGATGAAGCCCATCGCCTCTATGAGAAGCTGGGCTTCAAGGCGGGCATCGAGAAGGGGTTTGTCATCAAGCAGGCAGAGGCCCAGGGCTGCACCTTGACGAGGTTCGGCCCCAAGGCTTAGCATCGGCGCTTTTGCCATAAATTGAGCCAACAATTCATGAAGATAGAACCAGCACAAACCGAGGATTACCCGGCCCTGATCGCTCTCTGGGAGGCCTCGGTACGCGCTACCCATCACTTCCTGCAAGAGGAAGACATCGCCACCCTCAAGCCTCTCATCCTCGAACACTATTTCGATGCCGTGCGCCTTTATTGCGCCAGGCAGGATGGCGTGATCGTCGGTTTTATCGGGGTGGCTGAGGGCAATATCGAGATGCTGTTCATCGCTCCCGAGGCGAGAGGGGGCGGGGTCGGCCGCCAGCTGGTGGACCACGCCATCCGTTGTCTGGGGGCGACTCGCGTGGACGTCAACGAACAGAATGCCCAGGCTGTCGGCTTCTACCAGCACCTGGGCTTCGAGGTGACGGGGCGCTCCCCCCTGGATGGCCAGGGCAAGCCCTATCCCCTGCTGCACATGGCCTTGGCCGCCGGTTAAGGGCGCCAGAGCATAAAAAAACCGCCCTCGGGCGGTTTATTGTTGTTCAGGACGCAGTGCTCGCGCCGCCTCACTCCTCGTTGGAGTTGTCCTGATAGTCGCCCCGCTGGGCCTTGGGCAGGCGGCGCATGGGGGCGAAACCGATGTCCTCGCCCACCACTTCCCGCTTGCGGGACTTGTTTTGCGCAGGCTGGGCCGGCTTCTTGGCGCCATCCCCCTTGCCTTTCCCGGCGGCGGGTTTGCCCTTGGCGTTGGCATGGCCACGGGCGCGGGGCGGGTTTTGCACCGGCTTGCTGCCCGGCAGGGTCTGGCGGCTCGGCTTGCCGCTCGGCTCGTACCCTTCCAGGATCTCCACGGTCAGGGATTGGCCGATCAGCGCCTCGATCTCCTTGAGCTGACCCAGCTCGTCCTGGCTCACCAGGGAGATGGCCTCGCCGCCGCGCCCGGCACGGCCGGTGCGGCCGATGCGGTGGATGTAATCCTCCGCCATCTGGGGCAGCTCGAAGTTGATCACGTGGGGCAGCTGATCGATGTCCAGACCCCGTGCGGCGATATCGGTGGCAACCAGCACCCGCACCTTGCCTTCACGAAAATCCGCCAGCGCCCGGTTGCGGGCCCCCTGGCTCTTGTCACCGTGGATGGCGACCGTATCCAGGCCATCTTTCTGCATCTGCTGGGCGAGCCTGTCGGCAATCTGCTTGGTGCGCACGAACACCAGCACCCGCTGCCAGTTGCCACGGCCAATCATGTGGGAGAGCATCTCCCGGCGGCGTTCCCGATCGACCTGGATGATGCGCTGGCTTACCTGCTCGGCGGCGGTGTTGCTGGGATCCACCTCGATGAGGGTGGGATCCTTGAGCAGATCGTCCGCCAGCGCCTTGATGTCATTGGAGAAGGTGGCGGAGAAGAGCAGGGTCTGACGCTCCTCCGGCAGGGCCTTCATGATGCGGCGAATGTCGGTGATGAACCCCATGTCGAGCATTCTGTCCGCTTCATCCAGCACCAGCACCTCGAGGGCGCTCAGGGTCAGGGCGCCCTGGGTCAGCAGATCCAGCAGGCGGCCCGGGGTGGCGACCAGGATGTCGACCCCGAGCTTGATGGCGTCCAGGTTCGGCTTGATGCTGACGCCGCCATAGGCGATCAGGGTACGAAACGGCAGGTGGTGGGCATATTTGATGATGCTCTCGCCCACCTGGGCGGCCAGCTCCCGGGTCGGGGTCAGCACCAGGGCTCGCACCTGGCGACGACCGCCACGGCCGTGGTTGGCCAGCAGTCGATGAAGCATGGGCAGGGTGAAACCGGCCGTCTTGCCCGTGCCTGTCTGGGCGCCGCCCAGCACGTCCTGCCCGGCCAGGATGGCGGGAATGGCTTGCTGCTGGATGGGGGTGGGTTGTTCGTAACCCAGCTCCTTGACGGCCCGCAGGATGTGCGGTGACAGACCCAGTTCATTGAATGACATGTTCGAGGGACACTCCGAGCCTTGGGCTCAACGGGTGACGGCAGCCTTGGTCCGTCACGACATGGAAAATAGGGTGGGCCGCCATCGAGGCTGGGCCTGAGCCCGGCAAAGCGACCGCACAAGAGACAGTGGGCGCGTAATATAGCAGATGCGAGGCGCACGCGCAGCAGCCGTGTCGCGAGCAGGGTTGCCACGGCCATCCCGGCAGGGAAAGGCCAGGGGGCGCTAAGAGGGGCCCCCCTGGCCTCGGCGCACGCCCGTCAGAGCAGTCCCTCGATGGCCTGCACCAGATCCTCCGGCCTGGTCTGGGGGGCGAAGCGGTCCACCACCCGGCCTTCACGGTCAATCAGGAACTTGGTGAAGTTCCACTTGATGGCCTCGCTGCCAAGGAGTCCGGGCTTTTGCTCCTTGAGCCAGCGATAGAGGGGGTGGGCCCCGGCGCCGTTGACCTCGCACTTGGCCATCAGGGGGAAGCTGACAGGGTAGTCGAGCGAGCAGAAGCGGGCGATCTCCTCGGCATCGCCCGGCTCCTGATGGCCGAACTGATCGCAGGGAAAGCCCAGGATCTCGAAGCCTTGGGGGCCGAACTGGCGATAGAGGGCCTCAAGCCCGGTGTATTGGGGGGTAAAACCGCAGCGGCTTGCCACGTTGACCACTAGCACGACACGGCCCTGCAGATCGGCGGTGGACCAGGCCGTGCCATCGAGTCGTTGCAGGGGGATGAGGGGCAGGGGCATGGTTTCTCCTGATGCAAGAGGGGCGACAAGGCGCCCGGGGACAATCCTTGCACGTTAACGGGCCGAGGGCCGGGGAGCAAGGGGGAGGGCGTCTGTTCCCCCCAGACTCCTATTGATGGCGGGACTTCTCAAGAGAAGCAATCCGGTTTGTGCCGATGGTCCGAAGTCGCTACAAAGCGCACTCTCTCCCCTCGCTGCGAGCCTATCTTGGACTATCAAGCCGTCATGGATGCCATCTACACCCGGGGTTGGGTGATAGTGGATGATTTTTTAACCGCCGCCGAGGTGGATGCCCTCAAGGCCTGCCTGCCGGACGAGTGGCGACCGGCGGGGATCGGGCGCGAGACCCTGCATCAGGACAACCGCGATATCCGTCGGGATCAGATCCACTGGCTCGACGCCTCCCTCGGCGCGCCGGTGGCCGACTATCTGGCCCGGATGGAGTCCCTGCGTCTGGCCGCCAATCGCAGCCTGATGCTGGGGCTGTTCGACTACGAGGCCCACTTTGCCCGCTACCGTCAGGGGGACTTCTACGTCACCCATCGCGACGCCTTCGCCGGGCGATCCAACCGCCGGCTCACCTCGGTGTTCTACCTGAACAACGACTGGCAGCCAGAGGCGGGGGGAATATTGCGGGTCTATGACGACAGCGAGCAGTTTCTGATGGATGTCTCCCCCCGGGGCGGGCGGCTGGTGCTCTTCCTGTCTGAAGAGTTTCCCCACGAGGTGCTGCCCGCAAGCCGGGAGCGCTACAGCATTGCCGGCTGGTTTCGGGTCAACGGCAATGGCGCCGGGCGGGTCGATCCCCCCCGCTGAGCGCATTTCATCCTGTTTCTGACACAGGAAGAGACTTTTATCTGTCCGGGCAGGGGGAGGTGCGCCCCATCGGCTGACAAGGCTTCCCCTCCCTTGCTACACTGCCCGCACTTATGTTCGTTTCTGGCTTCGTCCGGTTTTCATGCGGTTGGGTTTGACATGGTGATGACGAAGCCACTTCTCCCAAGGGATCACATCTAATGAAGAACATGCATGTCTTGCTGCTCTGCGGCGGTGGCGGCTCCGAGCACGAAGTCTCGCTGCGCAGCGCCAATTTCCTCGAAAAACAGCTCGGGCTCCTGCCCGGTATCGAAGTGACCCGGGTCGAGATGTTTGCCGACCGCTGGCTCTCCGCCGACGGTCGCGAGTGCAAGCTGGGGCTGGACAAGCTGCTCTCGTTCGACAGCGTGGCCCGTCCGGTGGACTACGTGGTGCCCTGCATCCACGGCTATCCCGGTGAGACCGGCGATCTGCAATCCTTCCTCGAGCTGGCCGGCCTGCCTTATCTGGGTTGTGACGCCGAGGCGAGCAAGGTGTGCTTCAACAAGATCACCACCAAGCTGTGGCTCACCGCCATCGGCATCCCCAATACCCCCTACCTGTTCCTGACCGAGCAGGGCGAGGCGAGCCTGACCGAGGCGAAAGCGGCGCTGGCCAAGTGGGGCAAGGTCTTCATCAAGGCGGCCTCCCAGGGCTCTTCCGTGGGTTGCTACTCCGCCAGCAACGAGGCAGATCTGGTGAAGGGCATTGCCGATGCCTTCGGTTACTCCGAGCAGGTATTGATCGAAAAAGCAGTCAAGCCCCGCGAGCTGGAAGTGGCGGTCTACCAGTATGGTGACGAGCTGGTGGCCACCTATCCGGGGGAGATCTGCGTACCCCAGGACAAGTTCTACACCTATGAAGAGAAGTACAGCAGCGCCAGTCACACCGAGACCGCGCTCAAGGCCGAGGGGCTGACTCAGGCCCAGGCCGATGCCATCCACGAGTACGCCTTGAAGGCGTTCCGTCAGCTCAAGCTGACTCATCTGTCGCGCATCGACTTCTTCCTGACCGAAGAGGGGGAGATTTTGCTCAACGAGATCAACACCTTCCCGGGCATGACCTCCATCTCCATGTTCCCGAAACTGCTGGAGCACCACGGCCACAGCTTCGCGCACTATCTGGAGCAGATCCTGCGAAAGTCGGTCTGATGTCGCCAGACCCGGTTGCAACGGATGGTGAGTAGGGGCCTCAGGGCCCCTTTTTTCAGGTTCATCGCGGCTTTCCGGGGAAGGCCGCCTTGATTTTCAGAAAAAAGTATTCTGAGTCCCTAAATCCATATGCC
>NZ_JAPCIQ010000148.1:0-6202 GCF_027707405.1 Aeromonas sp. QDB68
GGCTCTGTTGCAAAAATCGTGAAGCTTGAGCATGCTTGGCGGAGATTGGACGGACGGAACGATGACGGATTTCAAGTGGCGCCATTTCCAGGGTGATGTGATCCTGTGGGCGGTGCGCTGGTATTGTCGCTATCCGATCAGCTATCGCGACCTTGAGGAAATGCTGGCGGAACGCGGCATTTCGGTCGACCATACGACGATCTATCGCTGGGTCCAGTGCTACGCCCCGGAGATGGAGAAGCGGCTGCGCTGGTTCTGGCGGCGTGGCTTTGATCCGAGCTGGCGCCTGGATGAAACCTACGTCAAGGTGCGGGGCAAGTGGACCTACCTGTACCGGGCAGTCGACAAGCGGGGCGACACGATCGATTTCTACCTGTCGCCGACCCGCAGCGCCAAGGCAGCGAAGCGGTTCCTGGGCAAGGCCCTGCGAGGCCTGAAGCACTGGGAAAAGCCTGCCACGCTCAATACCGACAAAGCGCCGAGCTATGGTGCAGCGATCACCGAATTGAAGCGCGAAGGAAAGCTGGACCGGGAGACGGCCCACCGGCAGGTGAAGTATCTCAATAACGTGATCGAGGCCGATCACGGAAAGCTCAAGATACTGATCAAGCCGGTGCGCGGTTTCAAATCGATCCCCACGGCCTATGCCACGATCAAGGGATTCGAAGTCATGCGAGCCCTGCGCAAAGGACAGGCTCGCCCCTGGTGCCTGCAGCCCGGCATCAGGGGCGAGGTGCGCCTTGTGGAGAGAGCTTTTGGCATTGGGCCCTCGGCGCTGACGGAGGCCATGGGCATGCTCAACCACCATTTCGCAGCAGCCGCCTGATCGGCGCAGAGCGACAGCCTACCTCTGACTGCCGCCAATCTTTGCAACAGAGCCCGCCGTGCTAGTCTGCTCGGTGATGGTGGAGTGAAGCCAACCCGCAATCGGGTTATGAATCTGCATCGCGATTCGCAATCAGCTGTCTCTTGAGCATGTCGAACTCCTGCGATGTTATCTCGCCGTGCTCGTGCTGCTACACCAACTTGTCCAACTCATCCGCCACACCGCTCCCCACCACCTGCGATGGCCAGGTTGTTTGCTGGGCGCATTGGCGGAGTATCGTCTCGACCCGGGACACCCACACCGGCACAACCTTACGGGAGTGATTCACTGTCAAAGAATCGGCCCGGTGCTCTGACGCAAGTATCGGGATGGTCACCATTTGTAAGCCGTAGACCTGAGTGGTGATCAAGACTTCGATACCACCGACCGTACCGGTACTAATCGACGACGGTCGTGTTCGTCGCCTGCCGCAGGGACTCTGCACACCTCCGTTTACGCATGTGCCTGGAGGAGTTGGAAATCGTCGTGTTCGGGAAACATTAAACACAGGATGGCAGCGATCTGAGCCAGCACATGATCAGCTAGCTCACCATCCGGATCGACGGCCCACTGCATCGTCGCGCCAGCGATGACCGAGTGCAGGAGCAACTCAGCTGCCGCAGGAGCACCTGGGGGCAGTCGCTTGCGGATCCCCTCCACCACCGCGCGGTTCCGCTGGATCGCAAGCGTGCGTAGCTCCGGCACCTGGAGCTCGTACCAGGAGATGAGATAGTTCACCGAGAAGTCGTTGCGAGTGTTCATGCTCCGAACGAGCACCTGCAAAAATTCCCAGAGCCCTTGCGGCCCTGCGCCTATCGGTATCGCATTCAGGTAATGCCGCACCTGCTCGACGCCGCGCTCCATCATCCTCACCAGCAGCGTATCGCGGTTGGTGAAGCGCTGGATTAACGCTGCGCGGGAGAGCCCCACCTCCTTTGCTACTCCGCTGAGCGTGAACTCTATGGGACCGCAACGCTTCAGCACTACGGTGGCGGCCTCGAGTACCTCGTCATCGGACTTGAGCTTGGGGCGGGGCATCAGTGTTCACCTTCTGTATGGGTTGGGGCGGAGGCTGTGGCTGCCGCCGCCATTGTAGCAAATTGAAGACGGAGCGAGAGTAGAGCCACGAGCCCCGCAAACACGGCCGATACAACGAGGCCAGGGAGCGGACCAGCAAGGTCGACAAACGCGCCGGCCGCAAGCATAACCATGGGCGAGGCTGACAGCATCACCGCCGAGACCGTGCCGAGTACCCGGCCGAGAAGTTCTGGCGGCGTGCGGTTGTAGATGGCAGCGTTGAGAATGGGAGAGACTGAGCCGGTCAGCAGTCCCACGAGCGCGCCCAACAACATCAGCACCGGCACGCCTGGCAACTGTGAAAGCAGAAGCGAGCCCACCGCAGAGCCACAAAATGCCACCGCCAGCCAGTTCTGCGCTGATATCCGGGCGCCGACCGACGCATGAATGGCAATGCCAAGGAGACCACCAGCCCCCATCATTGAGGAGAACAGCCCGAGCTCTGCTACTTGGCGTCCTGCATCTACAAACAGCGCAGGCATGATGACGCTGCCGTTGGCGCCAACGATGCCCACGAAGATCATCACTATACCAAAGAGAGGGCGCAGCAGGGGTTCGCTCCAGAGAAAAGCGACGCCGGCGCGCATGGAGAGAGTCGCCGTCGTGGTCATCGTCCGAGCGGCACGCGCGGGAAGCACCCACGCGCCGAGCAGACCTGCAAGGACGGAGCAGAACGCCGTCAGCCCGAGCGTTGGCGCAGCGCCAAGCAGGCCGATTGCGGCCCCCCCAAGGGCCGGGCCACCTAGAATCGCGACGTTCCCGATCACCGCTTTCAGTGACGAGACGCGCTCAACGGAGAGCCCGGCGACGTGGCCGAGTTTGGGCAGCTCACTGTCCTGCGCGGCCATACCGGGTGCGTCGAACGCGGCACCGAGCACCACGCAAGCGATCAGCCCAGTGTTCGAGAGGGCGCCAACGGCATCGAGCAGTGGGATGCTCGCCATGGCCACGCCGCCCACCACACCCGAGATCAATGCGACGGGCGCGCGCCCGAACCGATCGACGAGGCCACCACCAACCCACGCGCCGATGATGGTCGCGATGACGCTGCTAGCGGCCGTGGCGCCCGCCCAGGCCGCGCTCTTTGTATGAGACAGGACGAACCATGGAAGCGCGAGGGCCGCCACCGCGTTGCCGATCCGGAAGAGAAAGGTCGCCGCGAACAGCGTCGCGAGCGGGCTATATCGACGTTCGCTCATTCCGCTGCGGCGAGCTGCGCCTTCGCCGCAGCGAGGTACTCTTCGTTACCCGAGTCGAGGGCGAAGAGTGCGTAGGTGACCGCCCCGAACGCAAGGCGCTCCGCGATGTGGTGGGCGAGCCGCGGCCACACCCGGCCACCGGCCGCTTCATACGTGAGGAGGAGCTTCGCGAGCCCCTCTTCACCAAAGACCATAAGGTGCGCGGCCATGTCGATGGCAGGGTCATCAACGCGGGCCTCGCTCCAGTCGATCATCCCGCTGACGCGCTCCGTGTTGTCGATGAGCACATGGCCCACGTAGAGATCGCCATGCACCACCACGGAGAAATCTGGCCACGACGAATCGTCGTCGAGCCAGCGCTGCCACCGGTGGAGGCGCTTGTCGTTCACCACGAACTCGCGTCGGACGCGGTCAACGTCGTCGGCCACCTTCTGACGGGCCTGCGTCGGTGTACGGATGAGCATCCCCGCATCCACGGCGGCGGAAATGGGGACGGCATGCAGGGCGGCGAGCGCGGTCGCGAAGCTCTCCGCGAAGACCTCCGAGTCCTGCGGCACGACCCAGTCGGGCGTGGACGAACCAGGCTGGATGACCATCGCAGTCGAGTCTTCGAGCATGGGATAGGCAACGAGCTCGGCGTTGGCCACGCGCCAGTCCGGCACCGCGAACGGCAGGCGATTCTTGAGCATTGCCAGCACCCGCGCCTCTGGTTCGACCTTCGCGCTTACCTCGGCTCGGCGCGGGATGCGCAGCACCCACCGACGTCCATCGTCGACGGTGGCGATCACGATCCTATAGTCGAGCCCAAGCTCATTGACAGTCAGCGGGCCATGGAGCTTGAGCCCATGTCGGGCTGCAAGTGCGTACAGTTGGGAGGTATCGGCGGTCGTGACTACGGTCATGATTCACTCCTGAGGGCTTGACGGGTTTAGCCACCTAAATGTAACAGTCACGTCGGTTATATTCAATCCGGCACTGTTGCAAAGTTAGCGATGAGGCAGCCTTTTGTCTTATTCAAAGGCCTTACATTTCAAAAACTCTGCTTACCAGGCGCATTTCGCCCAGGGGATCACCATAATAAAATGCTGAGGCCTGGCCTTTGCGTAGTGCACGCATCACCTCAATACCTTTGATGGTGGCGTAAGCCGTCTTCATGGATTTAAATCCCAGCGTGGCGCCGATTATCCGTTTCAGTTTGCCATGATCGCATTCAATCACGTTGTTCCGGTACTTAATCTGTCGGTGTTCAACGTCAGACGGGCACCGGCCTTCGCGTTTGAGCAGAGCAAGCGCGCGACCATAGGCGGGCGCTTTATCCGTGTTGATGAATCGCGGGATCTGCCACTTCTTCACGTTGTTGAGGATTTTACCCAGAAACCGGTATGCAGCTTTGCTGTTACGACGGGAGGAGATATAAAAATCGACAGTGCGGCCCCGGCTGTCGACGGCCCGGTACAGATACGCCCAGCGGCCATTGACCTTCACGTAGGTTTCATCCATGTGCCACGGGCAAAGATCGGAAGGGTTACGCCAGTACCAGCGCAGCCGTTTTTCCATTTCAGGCGCATAACGCTGAACCCAGCGGTAAATCGTGGAGTGATCGACATTCACTCCGCGTTCAGCCAGCATCTCCTGCAGCTCACGGTAACTGATGCCGTATTTGCAGTACCAGCGTACGGCCCACAGAATGATGTCACGCTGAAAATGCCGGCCTTTGAATGGGTTCATGTGCAGCTCCATCAGCAAAAGGGGATGATAAGTTTATCACCACCGACTATTTGCAACAGTGCCCATCGGCGTAGTAGTGGATGTGGTCGATGACAAAGCCGGTGCGGGTCAGCGTGCGCCGGAGGATCGGCAGAAAATCGACCAGGAACGAAGTAGCGCGTGTGACGACGGCCGGTACGCCGACACGCGCCACGGCCTCGGCCCAGCGCGCGGCCGGCGGTTGGAGCAGGCCGTTGTGCACCGAACCGTGGTAGGTGCCGACCGCCAATGTGAGCCAGCGCTCTAGCTCGCGCAGCGTCAGGGCGGCCTTGTTTTCGGAATCGTAGTCGCCGCGCTGGTCAGGGTTGGAGAAGGTCGTTCCCGGCAGTTCGTCGTGAATCATCTGCATCGCCGTGCCGATGATCCGTTCCACGATGCCGCCATAGTGCGGCTGTCCCAGCGGGCGATAGTCCAGCCGGATGCCATGCTGCTCGCAACCCCGGCGCAGGGCCTCGCTCTTGAACTCGGCCGCGTTGTCTAGGTAGAGCAGCAAGGGCTTGCCGCTCATCTGCCAATCCATTTCCACGTTCAGTCCTTCCAGCCAAGGGCGCTTGTCGCAGGCGACATGCACGAGGCACAGGCCAACCGAAACGGCAGACGGCGCTTCCAGCGTGACGACCATGCCGAGCACGCAGCGGGTGAACACGTCGATGGCGAGGGTCAGGTACGGGCGGCCAATAGGTTGCCGGTCGCGGTCATCGACCACGATCAGGTCGATGACCGTATGGTCTATCTGCACCTGCTCCAGCGGCGCGGTCACGGCAGGAGGCTCGCCGCCCACACCTTGTAGGTCACGAGCGGCATCCTGGCCTTCCCGCCGGCGGATGACCTTGCGCGGGTCAAGGCTAGCGATCCGTAAGGCCACGGTATTGCGCGCCGGCACTCGCAGTTTTTGAGCCTTGCACACCTGAGTGACTTCGCGGTGAAAGGCCGCTAGGCTGCGCTTCTGCTTGGTCAGGAACCGCTTTTGCAGTAGCTCGTGGATGACGCGCTCGACCGGTTCCGGCAAGCGCCCCTTACCTTTACCTCCACCGGACTGGCCGGGCACCAGATCCGTCACGAGGCCGCTGCCTTGCCGGGCACGCCGGATCAGAACGTATACCTGGCGCCGAGACAAGCCCAGCGCCTGAGCCGCCATATCGGCCGCTTCGTGCCCGACCGTCTCCGACTGCGCCAACGGACTGATGATCTCCGCACGACGGCGCGCACGCTCCCAAGCCTCATCAGGCAGAGTGGCCACGCCTTGTTCTGGAATCCGTGGGGTGTCCGTCGCCATGCTCACCTCGCTTTGGTG
>NZ_JAPCIQ010000149.1:0-6107 GCF_027707405.1 Aeromonas sp. QDB68
TGATGGCCTCTCCTGAAAGAAAAACACCCTGTCAGCGTACCGCTCACAGGGTGGGGGTGACCATCTCATTAGACCCGGGCCTTGGCCCGGGTCTTTGCATGTCAAGGGGTGGACTCAGCGCGGAGGCAGACCCAGCAGGGCGCGCAGCTGGTGCGCGGTGGCCTCGACGGCGGGCCAGTCGCGGCCAGTGACGGTGACGTGGCCCATCTTGCGGCCGGGGCGGGCTTCGCCCTTGCCATAGAGGTGAAGGTGCACCCCGGGCAGGGCCAGGGCGCTAGCCCAGTCCGGCGTGCCGTCTTGCCACAGATCCCCGAGCAGGTTGAGCAGGATGGCGGGCTGCACCTCAGCCTGCGCCGGCAGCGGCAGATCGCACAGGGCGCGCACCTGCAACTCGAACTGGCTGCAACCGGCGTTGTCGATGCTGGGATGACCCGAATTGTGGGGCCGGGGGGCCATCTCGTTGACCAGCAGTTCACCGCCGACTAGGAAGAACTCCACCGTCAGCACACCCACATAGTCGAGGGCGGCGATGATGTGCTCGGCGATGCGCTGGGCCTCGCGCTCCAGGGCGGGCACATTGGCCGGGGAGCGGGTCTGATCCAGGATGCCGCCGCTGTGCCAGTTCTGCACCAGGGGCAGGGCACTGATGGCACCGCTCGGACTGCGGGCCAGGGTGAGGGCAAACTCCCCCTCCAGCGGCAGGCGCTTCTCCAGCACGCAAGGGACACCGCTGGCGGCCAGGGCCGCTGGCAATTCGCCCGCATTGTGGATAGTCCACTGCCCCTTGCCATCGTAGCCCTCGCGGGCGGTCTTGAGGATGGCGGGGAAGAGGTCGCTGGGCAGGGCGGGCAGCGGCTCGCCGGGCAGCAGGGTCAGGTTCGGGGCGACCGGTACGCTGGCGCGGGTCAGGAAGGCTTTCTCTTCCCGGCGATCCTGACAGACACGTACTGCGCTCGCGGCCGGGCGCACCGGCTTGTACTGCTCCAGCAGGGCCAGGGAGGCGGCGGGCACGTTTTCGAACTCGCAGGTGATGGCGTCGCAGCGGCTGGCCAGATCGCGCAGGGCATCGGCATCGTCATAGGCGGCAACGATCTGCTCGTCGGCGGCTGCACCGGCGATGCTGATGGGGTCCGGGTCCAGCACGATCACCTTGTAGCCGAGACGGTGGGCAGACATCACGAAGTAGCGGCCGAGCTGGCCGCCACCGAGCATACCCAAAGTGGCGGGGGGCAGTATCATGCCGGCTCCTCCAGGGTGAGCGCCAGCACCCGGTCGCGCTCCTTGGCGCGGAAGCCGTCGAGCTGCTGGTGATAACGGGGAGCGTCGCCATCCTGGGCGACAGACAGCAGGGACACGGCGAACAGACCGGCATTGGCGGCACCCGCCTCACCGATGGCGAAGGTGGCGACCGGCACGCCCTTGGGCATCTGCACGATGGAGAGCAGGGAATCCATCCCCTTGAGCTGGCGGGTGGGGATGGGCACGCCCAGCACCGGGATCGTGGTCTTGGCGGCCAGCATGCCCGGCAGGTGGGCTGCGCCGCCGGCGCCGGCGATGATGGCGCGCAGACCGCGATCGCGCGCACTGGCGGCATATTCAAACAGGAGATCCGGGGTGCGATGGGCGGATACGACGCGCGCTTCATAGGGCACGCCGTGCTCCTTGAGGATGCGGGCGGCGGCCTGCATCACGGGCCAGTCAGAGTCGGAGCCCATTACCAGGCCGATCATAGGGGGGGTCGTCATTACGGCTTCCTCGGATGTCAAACGTTTGCCGCATGTTACCAAAAAGCCGTGGGATCTGGCTCAACATTTCTTGTGTTTGACCCTCTCGAATGACGGTCAACGAGCCTCAAGGTACGAGAGGGGGCGAGGATCTGCGCCACTTGGCACCGGCTTTGGGTAAAAACGACATTAGAAATCCAGATGGCTATACATCCAATGCGGCTCTGCCTATAATCCCCCCGCTTTGGCGCATCATGCTTAAAAGGGAATCCGGTGAGAATCCGGAGCTGGCGCGCAGCGGTAAGGGGGAACGAAGCGACATCAGGGCACTGCCGTCAGGTGGGAAGCCGTCGCCGTAGGCCATCAGCCCCCAAGCCCGAAGACCTGCCAAAGTACGTATTTCGGGCCGAGAGAAACCGGCCACGAAGTAGATGCTTACGCGAACTTAAGGATCTCTCATGTCCAAGACATTATTGGCGGCTGCCCTGTTGCCAACGGCGGCCTTTGCCCAACAACTGACCATCCCTGTCAATCCCACCATGGTGGTGACCGCTACCCGTGTCGCCCAGCCTGCCTCCAGTGTGCTGGCTCCCGTCAACGTGGTGACCCGTGACGAGATCGATCGCCTGCAAGCCCAGACCGTGACAGACGTGGTCAAGACCCTGCCCGGCGTGGAAGTGGTCAGCAACGGCGGCCGCGGCCAGCTCAGCTCGCTGCGGGTACGTGGTGGCACCTCTTCCCAGACCCTGGTGCTGGTGGACGGGGTGCGCAGCGCCTCTCTGACCGCCGGGATGACCGAGCTCAACAACCTGCCCCTCAACCAGGTGGAGCGGATCGAATATATCCGCGGTGCACGCGCCACTATTTATGGGTCCGATGCCATCGGTGGGGTCATCAACATCATCACTCGCCCGGACCAGGGGACCAATCAGCACAAGTTCAACCTGGGCGCGGGCTCCCACAAGCAGCGTCAGGCTGCCTTCAGCAGCGCCAGCCAGGTGGGTGATGCGGGTCAGATCAAGGTCGCTGGTGGTTTCGATGACGAGACCGGCTACAACGTGCACCCCATCGCCGGGGTGAACGATGGCGACAAGCATGGCCACCGGGGTTATAACGCCATGGTGGATTATCAGCAGGCGCTGGCCAGCAACTGGGATCTGTTCGGTACGACCCGCTGGTTCCGCAACATTGCCCAGTACGACAGATCCTCTGCCGCTTCCGCCTGGGGCCCGGCGTTCCATCAACGCAACGAGACCTGGACCGAGAACCAGAGCTACCAGCTCGGCTCCCGCTATCATGACGAGCGCTACCTGAGCGAGCTGCGCGGCGCCTTCTCCAAACAGGATGCCTACGACTACCCGGATACCAGCGGCCGCGATCAGTCCGCTGATCGACTCTATACCCGTCAATACACCCTGAACTGGGTCAACAGCATCAAGTTGGACGAGAGCTGGACCCTGGGGGGCGGCGCCGACTGGCAGCGCGACATGCTGGACGATAGTTCTCGCTCCTCTGGCGTCGCCTTCCCGAGTGAGGCCGATGAGCGTGACAACACCGGGCTCTATGCCCTGGCCCAGTTTGACAACCAGGTCTGGCAGGCCGAGCTGAGTGGTCGCAGCGATGACAACGAGCAGTTCGGACGTCACAACACCTGGCAAACCGGCGCTGGCTGGCGCTTCGTTGAGGATTATCGCCTCAGTGCCCGTTACGGCACCGGTTTCCGTGCCCCCTCCTTCAACGATCTCTACTACCCGGGGTCCGGCAATCCTGATCTGAAGCCGGAAGAGTCGAAAAGCCACGAGTTGATGCTGGACGGACAGACCGCAGGTGTGGAGTGGCGCTTGACCGGTTATCGCAACGACTTCGAGCAGATGATCCAGTGGGCACCGGACAGCCAGGGCATGTGGACGCCGCAAAACGTCGGCAAGGCGCGGATTGAAGGGGTTGAGCTGGAAGGGGAGTTCGAGACCGGCTGGCTGAGCCATCGCGTTTCCGCCGAATACAAGGATCCCAAGGACAAGGTCACCGACAAGCAGTTGCAGCTGATCTCCCGCAAGGGGGCCAAGTGGGTGAGCCAGGCGCAGTGGCAGCAGTTCGATGGCTCCCTGAGCTGGATCTACCAGGGTGAGCGTTATGGTGACGCGGCCAATACCACCCAGCTGGGCGGTTACAGCGTGTGGAACCTGGCGGTGGGCTACCAGGTTGCACCGTCCTGGAAGGTCTCCGGCAAGATCAGCAACCTGCTGGACAAGGAATACCAGACCTCGGTGGGTTACCCGGCTGACGAGCGTGCCTACTATGTGACGGTGGACTACGCACTCTGATCCCCTTGTCTGGATCTGAAAAATCAGGGGCCCTGCCATTGGCAGGGCCTTTTCTATTGGCGCCGGGCGGGAGTATGATCGCGGCCTCGCATTCAAGGGGGAGCTCAGGTGGCCAATATTCTCGTGTTCGACTCCGGTATGGGCGGTCTGACTGTCTATGGGGAGATCCGTCGCGCTCTGCCGGAGCACAACTATTTCTACAGTTTCGACAATGCCCACTTTCCCTATGGCGAGCTGAGTGAGGCGGCCCTCATCGAGGCTTGTACCGGACTGGTCAGCCACATGGTGGCCGAGCACGCCATTGATCTGGTGGTGATCGCCTGCAATACCGCCAGCACCATTGCCCTGCCATCCCTGCGTACCGCACTCAGCATTCCCGTGGTCGGCGTGGTCCCCGCGATCAAGCCTGCCGCCGCCCTGACCCGTAACGGCTACATCGGTCTGCTGGCAACGCCCGGCACCGTCAGCCGTGACTATACCCATGAACTCATTGCCCAGTTCGCCCCGGGCAAGCATGTGCTGCTGAAGGGGGCCACCGAACTGGTTATCGAAGCCGAGCGCAAGCTGGCGGGGTTGCCGGTCAATATGGCTCTGCTCAGAGAGGTGCTCGCAGACTGGATGGAAGGGGAGGAGAGGCCGGATACCCTGGTACTGGGATGTACCCACTTCCCCTTGCTCAACGAAGAGATCAAACAGCTGATGCCGGAATGCCAACTGGTCGATTCGGGTCTTGCCGTGGCAAGGCGGGTGGCGCATCTGCTGGCGACACTGCCGGTCCAGGCGCCTGGCGAGGGGACGGGACGTGCCTACTGCACGCGACTGGATGCAGGGGCCCAGAAACTGACAGCCCCCTTGCAAGCTTGGGGGCTGTCGTCACTCGAAGAGGTGGTGTACTGAATATCAGGCGTCGACGTCGTTGACGTCCTTCTCATCCCGGTCCCGCTTGTCATTTGCTTCACGCACTTTCAGGGTGCGCTGCTGATACTCCTTGTCATTGAGCGCGGCGATGGCCTTGGCCGCATCGGCGACAGGCATCTCCACAAACCCGAAGCCCCTGCGTTTGCCGGTGGCCTTGTCCTTCATCAGACGAACTGACAGTACCTGACCTTGCTCGGCAAAGAGTTCGCGCACCGCAATCTCGTTGGCGCGATAGGGCAGGTTGCCTACATATAAGGTACAGGTCTCTTGGCTGGTTGCCTGTTCGAGGGCGGTTGCAGGCGCACGGTTAAGGAAGAGCGGTACCACGAAACCGCCAATGGCCAGACCGGCGGCAAAAATGACTTCGACTTTCAGAGAGAACTGCAGGGCCTGGGCAACCAGATAGCCGAGCAGCGCCAATACCAGAGCAAGAACTGCTGCCTGCACATAAACGGGAAACTTGGATAAATTCATCTTTAAAGACCTTTTGTAAATGAAAGCAAAAAAGGTGCAACACTCTATTCACCTTCATGGTAACCAGCTTTACGACCAGACGCTACCATGGACCACTTGAGGTAAATTATCCGCTTCAGTATGGCATTCCTTCAGCCAGGAAGATCCTGATAAATGCCAATAAAAGAGGGCTGAAATCATCAGCTTGTGGATAACATTGTATATATACACTGGGTAAGTTGTTTCTAACTGGATAATTTGAAGTTTCCGTGACTTTCTTCAAAAATTCCCTTGTCATCGCAATCGGCCTCCCTATAATGCGCCCCTACCAGCACGGCGGAACACGCCAACCTGATGAGCCAGCTTCCTTAGGAAGTGGGCGCCGAAAGAAAAGCGAAAACAACCGCTTGACTTTCGAAGTGAGGGGCGTAAGATGCGCCTCCTCAACGCGATAAGCGTGACGCTCTTTAACAATTTGAATCAAGCAATCTGTGTGGGCACTCGCAGCATCGAGCATCAAAAACAATTTTTGATTTCAATGTCTGATGAAGTGACCAAAGCAACGAAAGTTGCAGCAGTTAATTCAGCAATTCATTGAGCCGCCTTAATTGGCAACCAAACTTAAATTGAAGAGTTTGATCATGGCTCAGATTGAACGCTGGCGGCAGGCCTAACACATGCAAGTCGA
>NZ_JAPCIQ010000150.1:0-6089 GCF_027707405.1 Aeromonas sp. QDB68
TTCGACAAGGGTAAGGTGTTCAATCAACGTCATAGCGCGTGCCTCCTGCATGGAGACGCGATTAGATCACAGACGATCTGCCTGTTCAAATTTCATTAACAAAGTGCGATCCCGCCCTGGTCCAGCACCCGCTGGCGGCTGTGCACATGGAGATCGACAGGGGATCCCTGCTCATCCACAAACTGCCAGGGGAAGGGGCGACCCGTGCTCGGGGTGATGAACTGGATCAGATCATGTTGCGACAGCATTTCCAGGGAGGTTGGCGCGGGGCGGCGGGCGACATAATCGGGGGCGCAGAAGACCCCGAGGCTGGCATCCTCTAGCTTGCGGGCGATGATCCGCCCATCGCGCGGCTCCCCCAGCCGGATGGCCAGATCGTAACCATCCTCCACGAAGTCGATGTTCCTCTTGGAGACATTGAGCTCCAGTTCGACCTCGGGATAGGCGGCCATGAAGCCTGGCAGCAGGGGTACCAGACGGTGGTGGGCATAGACGGTGCCCACGCTGATGCGCAGCACTCCTTTGGGGTGGCGCTGGCGACCGGTGATGGCCCGCTCGGCCTCGGCGATCTGCTCGAGGGCCTGCTGGCACTGCTCCCGATAGAGCTCCCCGTCATGGGTGAGGCGCACGCTGCGGGTGGTGCGATGGAAGAGTTTGACGCCGAGCCTGGCCTCGAGACGCTGGATGGAGCGGCTCACCGAGGCGGGCGTTACCCCCAGTACCTGAGCCGTGGCGGTAAAGCTGCCAAGTTCGGCTGCCTTGCAAAAGAGCTCTATGGTGCCGAGCTGGACGGGGTCGAAGGCACGGGACATATGTTCATCTATGTAAATAATCAAGTTCAATGGAGTGAGTTTATTCGTCCGTGGGTAATCAGTAAATTGCTCATCGAGGGCGGCCCGGTGGCCGCCCGATCGATCACTGCCATCAAAAGGAAGATCACGATGAAGAACACCCTCAAGGCCGTGCTGGCCTCACTGCTGCTGGCGACCTCCGCTGCGGCCAGCGCCGCCCCGCAAGGCGAGATCCTGGTGCTGCTCTCGAGCGAGACCGAACTGCCGCTTCAGGGGGGCAAGAGCCTGACCACCGGCTTCTACCAGAATGAACTGGGGGTGCCTGCCGCCGCCCTGCTGGAGGCCGGTTATACCCTGACCCCGGTGACCCCGAGAGGGAACCGGCCCGTTGTCGACAAACACTCCGTCGATCCCCAGTACTTTGGTGGCAACCCGCAGGAGATGGTGCGCATCGGCGCCGTCGTGGAGGGGCTGCTTGGCGCCGGCAAGGTGCTCTCCCTGAGGGAGGTGCTGGCATCCGGTCCCGAGCGCTATGCCGGCCTCTTCATTCCCGGCGGCCACGCGCCCCTCATCGATCTTGCCAAGGATCCCGAGGTGGGGACCCTGCTTCGCCACTTCCATGACAACCACAAATCCACGGCCGCCATCTGCCACGGCCCCATCGCGCTGCTGGCGGCGCAGACGGATCCGGCCGGGTTCGAGCAGTCGGTCATTGCAGGCAAGGGGGACGGCGCCAGAGAGTGGATGTACGACGGTTACAGGATGACCCTCTTCTCCGACAAGGAAGAGGCGGTGTTTGAAGGCTCCCTTGGGGGTGACAAGCTGCGCTACTACCCGGCGAAGGCCATGGCCCAGGCCGGCGGCAGCATGCAGTTCGTGGCACCCTGGCAGCCTGGCGTTGTGATCGATCGCGAGCTCATCACAGGCCAGAATCCCTTCTCCGACCACGCCCTGGCGAGCGCCTTCATCGCGGCGCTGGACAAACAGCAAGGGGCAGGCTGACGCGAGGAGAGGCGCAAGTTCCCCCCTTGATCAGTGCAGGCAGCCCCCATGGGCTGCCTTTTTCATGCCCCAGCCTTGGCGAGAAACGCCTTCATGGCGGGGGTGACACTGTGTTTTCGGGTGATAAAGGCGATGGTGCCTGCGCTCGCATCGCTCAGGGGATGGCAGGGCAGTTTGAAGAGCTGCTGGGCGGTGGCGGCGATGCCGGCGCTGACCACGGCGCAGCCCAGGCCGTGGCTCACCCCGTTGACCAGGTGGAACAGGGAGTCGGTCTCCAGCACCACCCGCAGGCTGATCTGCTGGCGGGCGGCGGCCTCGTCCAGGTAGCGGCGAAACTGCATGGTGGTGCTTGGCAGGATCAGGGGGAGATCTTGCAGGTCCGCCAGGGTCAGCGGCCCGGTCGAGGCGCAGTGGGCAGGCAGGGGGCCCAGCAGGGCCATGGGGTTGGGGTGGCGAAGCTGGACGTCGAGGGCCCGGCGCTGATGCTCGGTGAGCAACTCGTCAAAGCCGAGCCCGATGTCGATGCGATGCAGATCCAGCTGCTCCATCAGGGTGGCATGGGTCATCACGCAGAGGTGCAGGCCGACCTTGGGGTAGGCGTCATTGAACCCCTTGAGCAGCGGCATGATGTCGATGCTCGACTGGGGCACGACGCCGATGCGCAGCGCACCCGACAGCCCGCCCCGAAAGAGGCTGAGCTCCTGGCGCATGGCATCCTGCTCCTGAAGCATCCGCTCGGCGTGGTGCAGCACCACTTCCCCCGCCTGGGTCAGGGCTACGAACTGGCTGTTGCGCACCACCAGTTCGGTGCCAAGTGACTTCTCCAGAGCGGTGATGCTGGCTGACAGGGTCGGCTGGGTGATGAAGCAAGCCTTGGCCGCCTTGGCGAAGTGACGGTGCTGGGCCAGCTCGTAGAAATAGTGCAACTGCTTGATATTCATCGTGGTAATGGCAGCAGGCAAAGGCAATGAGCGACAAATTTAATCAATCGACATCCCGATAGCAATAGAAGTTATCTATTGGTGAATAGATTTGTTTCATTGGTTTTGGCGCGGCGGCTTATCTAAACTTGAGGCCCGAATACAGCTTATAAGCGTCTCGCATGATCCCTTTCAATTCACGGTTGCCCAGTCTGGATGAGCTGGTGGAGGAGGTGGCCGTGTCAGTCAACATCAACGGCATCAACCATGCCGTCATGATGGCCACCCCGGACGATCTCGACGATTTCGCCATCGGTTTTCTGTTTGGCGAGGGGATCATCGGGGGCAACCATGATGTACACGATATCCAGAGCACCCCGTCCGAGCACGGCATCGTGCTCGATGTCACCATCGCCAACCGCTGTCTGGCTGTGCTTGGTCAGCGCAAGCGCCGCCTGGCCGGTGCCAGCGGCTGTGGCATCTGCGGGGTGGAGGCCATCGAACATGCGTTGCCCGTGCTCACCCCGCTGACCCCGGGCGCCCCCTTCGACACCGCCTCTTTGCAGGATCTGCGGGAGCGCATCGTCCCCTGGCAGAGCAAGGCCCGCCAGAGCGGCGCCCTTCATGCCGCCCTGGCGCTGGATGATCGCGGCGAGATCCTGGCCTGCCGGGAGGACATAGGGCGGCACAACGCCCTGGACAAGCTCATCGGCATGCAGCTGCGCCAGCCGGTGCAGGCCGCCACCCTGGTGATCACCAGCCGCTGCGGCAGCGAACTCATTCACAAGGCGGTGCAATTTGGCGCCGCTCACCTCATCAGCCTTGCTTCACCCAGCCAGCTCGCGGTGCGACTGGCCCTGAAGTACAACCTGACCCTGATCCATGTGCCCCGATCCGATGCCCCGGTCTGCTATGCCAGCCCCCGCGCCCAGGATCACGTTGGAGATTCCCATGTCCAGTCATATTGAGAAACCGGCCAAGGCCGGCGGCTTTTCCTCCCTGCAGTCCACCTTCAAGCAGGTGCTGCGCAGCCAGAAGACCCGCCAGAACATCAAGAACCTGCTGCGGGTCAACCAGACCGACGGCTTTGACTGTCCCGGCTGCGCCTGGGGTGACAACAAGCAGGGGGCCTTCCAGTTTTGCGAGAACGGCGCCAAGGCGGTGGCCTGGGAATCCACCGGCAAGACGGTGGGGGCCGATTTCTTCGCCGAGCATTCGGTGCGTCGCCTCGCCACCCAGAGCGACTACTGGCTCGAATATCAGGGGCGACTGACGGAGCCCCTGCGCTACAACCCGGCCACCGATCACTACGAGCCGGTGAGCTGGGATCAGGCGTTTGCCCTCATCGCCGACAAACTCAAGAGCCTGGCCAGCCCCGACGAGGTGGAGTTCTACACCTCGGGACGCGCCAGCAACGAAGCCTCCTACCTCTATCAGCTGTTTGGCCGTCTCTATGGCACCAACAACTTCCCCGACTGCTCCAACATGTGTCACGAGGCGAGCGGGGTGGGGCTTATCCAGTCCGTCGGGGTGGGCAAGGGCACCGTGGTGCTCGATGATTTCGACGCCGCCAAAGCCATCTTCATCTTTGGCCAGAACCCGGGCACCAACCACCCGCGCATGATGAACGCCCTGCGCAAGGCGGCACGCCAGGGGTGCCAGATCGTCACCTTCAACAACCTCAAAGAGGTGGCCCTCGAGCGCTTCGCAAGCCCCCAGAGCCCGGCGGAGCTACTGACCCCGGCGGCCACCACCATCAGCCACCAGTACCTCATGCCAAAGCTGGGCGGTGACATGGCGGCCATTCGCGGCATGGCGAAATACATCCTGGAAGAGGAGGGGGGGCGCATCGATCTCGCCTTCATCGAGCAGCACACCGCGCACTTTGACGACTACCTGGCCCAGGTGAAGGCTACGGAGTGGACGCAGATCGAGGCGCAATCCGGCCTCGGTCGGGAGGCGATCACCCGGGCGGCGCAGATCTTCGCAAGCAGCGAGAGCGTGATCAGCTGCTGGGCCATGGGGATCACCCAGCACAAGCATTCGGTCGACACCATTCGCGAAATCGTCAACCTGCACCTGATGTGCGGCCAGATTGGCAAGCCGGGGGCCGGACTCTGTCCGGTGCGCGGTCACAGCAACGTGCAGGGCAACCGCACCATGGGGATCAACGAGAAACCCAATGCCGCCTTCCTCGATCGCCTGGAGCGCCGCTTCCCGGTGGGCTTCAAGCGCACGCCGGGGCACAACGTCTACGAGGCCCTTAAAGCCCTTCATGGCGGCAAGAGCAAGGTGCTCATCTGCCTTGGGGGCAACCTGGCAGCCGCCGCGCCGGATACCGAGTTCACCTATGAAGCGATGCGAAGGAGCGAGCTCAACGTGCAGATCAGCACCAAGCTCAACCGCAGCCACCTCATGGTGTCAAAAGATGCTCTTATCCTGCCCTGCCTGGGCCGTACCGAGCTCGATCAGCAGCGCACCGGGGTGCAGAAGATCACCGTGGAGGACACCTTCAGCATGGTGCACGCCTCCACCGGGATGAACGAGCCGGTCTCGCCGCTATGTCTCTCCGAGATAGACATCGTGGCCCGCATGGCCGAGGCAACGCTTGGCAGCGAGCGGGTGGACTGGCTGGCGCTGCGGGATGACTACGGGCTGCTGCGGGATCTCATCGAGGAGACCATCGCGGGCTTTGGCGACTTCAACCGCCGCATCGAGGAGCCCTGCGGTTTCCATCTGGAGAACAGCGCCGCCCTGCTGCGCTGGAACACCGCGAGCGGGCGCGCCGAATTCAGGGCGAGCCGTTTGCCGGACTCCATCCTGCCCGAGTGCACCAGCCACGCGGAGCAGATGGTGGATCAGCCCGTGCTGCTGCTTCAGAGCCTGCGCTCCCACGATCAGTACAACACCACCATCTATGGCATGGATGACCGCTATCGCGGCATCAAGGGGCGACGCAACGTGGTCTTCATGAACGAGGAGGATGCCAGGAGGCTGGGGCTCGCCGAGGAGCAGCGGGTGGACATGAGTGCGGTGTGCAACGATGGGCGCGAGCGGGTGGTGCGGGGCTTTAGCGTCATCTTCTACGAGATCCCGAAGGGCAATATCGCCGCCTACTACCCGGAGACCAACCCCCTGGTGGCCATCGAGAGCATAGGAGAGGGCTCTTTCACCCCCACCTCCAAATCGGTGCCCGTACTGGTGACCCCGAGCGCCGCCTCGGTCGAGAGCCTGGCCGTCACGCTCTGATCCCCTGACATGGATACCGTCCGACCCCTGCCATGGCAGGGGTTTTTTATGGTTCTTCGCGGGATCTTGGGGAAGTGGAAGTTGACAGACAGGGTGCTGGTAAACTGGCTGTCTCCAAACACACCAC
>NZ_JAPCIQ010000151.1:0-5852 GCF_027707405.1 Aeromonas sp. QDB68
TCATGCCTCCCTCGATTTTTTGTCCTGATACTACGTGGACTGGAACTCAAATTCTCTTAAGTGAACAGCATTGCGGCAACTGCCGGGCGTTTTTCTTTGCGCAAAAGGGCGACGTCCCCCTCATTACATGGCGGCGGCGCGCGCCTGATTCAGCCAGTCGTTCACCAGTGCCTCGTGGCCCTTGAGCCAGGCGTCGGCATGACGTTCCACGTCCGCCGGCTTGTTCTGCCCCTTGTTCATCAGGCCGTTCTGCACGTTGATGTCATTGAGCGGCAGCTTGACGATGGAGAAGAGCTTGGCGGCGGCCGGATTGGCCTCGGCAAACCGCTTGTTGGCAACGATGTGCATGGTGTTCACCGCAAAGCCGTAGTTCTTGCCGTTCGGCAAACGGGTCTTGGCCGCATCCGGGGCGTCGGCGGGGACTTCCAGCCACACCACATCCTTGCCCGGCACCAGTTCGCTGCTGAGCCAGTAGGGGGTCCAGGTGTAATAGAGCACCGGCTTGCCGGCCTGGTAGCGAGCCAGGGTATCGGCGATCAGCGCCGCGTAGTTGCCCTGCTTATGGGCCACCGTGGGGGTCAGACCAAAGGCATCGAGGTGATGGTTGATCGCCCCCTCGCAGCCCCAGCCGGGGTTGCAGCCGATGAGGTCGGCCTTGCCGTCGCCATCCCCGTCAAACAGCGCCGCCACCTCGGGATCCTTGAGCTGGCCCAGGTTGGTGATGCCGTATTGGGTCGCGGTCTTCTTGTCGATGAGGTACCCCTGGGCGGCACCGGCCACATAGGTGCCCTCACGGAAGAACACCTTGTCGCCTCCCGCCTGCTCGTACTTGTTGTCCTGCAGCGGCACCCAGTTGAACGCGAGGAAGGTGCCGTCTCCCTGGGCCACCGAGGCATAAGCCACGTTGTAGTCCACCTCCTGGGCGGGCTGGACATCGTAACCCAGACGCGCCATCAGCTTGCTCACCAGCAGGCTCTGGAAGGCCTCTTCCGGCAAGGAGCTCTGCAGGGGCTGAACGCGAACCCCCTCCCCCGGCAACTCGGCGCTGGCCATGGCGAGCGGGCTCAGCAGTTGAGCACTCAGCAGCAATGTGCCCAGGGTCAATCCTTTGGTGGTCTGTCTCATGCGTTTACTCCTTTGTAATCGATTTTCTTGTCACGGCCGGCCAGGCGCAGCAGCAGGGCGGCGGGGCCGTGCTGATACCAGCGGCCGGTACGGGTGCGATCTGGTTGCCCCATCGCCTGGGTGAGGCGGTCGAGCACGATGGCCAGCAGCACGATGCCGAGGCCGCCGATGGAGGCGAGCCCCATGTCGAGCCGGCCGATGCCGCGCAGCACCATCTGGCCGAGGCCCCCCACCGCGATCATGGAGGCGATCACCACCATGGAGAGCGCCAGCATCAGGGTCTGGTTGACCCCGGCCATGATGGTGGGCATGGCGAGCGGCAGCTGTACCTTGAACAGCAACTGGGAGGGGCTGGCACCGAACGAGTGGGCCGCCTCCACCAGATCCGTGGGCACCTGGCGAATACCCAGCATGGTGAGCCGGATCATGGGCGGCAGGGCGAAGATGACGGTCACCACCACCCCGGGCACGTTGCCGATGCCAAACAGCATCACGATGGGGATGAGGTAGACGAACGCCGGGGTGGTCTGCATGGCATCCAGCAGCGGCCGGGTCCAGGTGGAGAGCCGCTCGCTGCGGGCCAGCAGGATGCCGGTGGGCAACCCCAGCAGCACACAGAAGAACAGCGAGGTCAACACCAGGGACAGGGTCACCATGGCATCGGACCAGGCCCCGATGAGCCCGATCCCCACAAGAGATACGAGCGTGCCGAGCGCCATGCGGCCGTTCACCAGTTGCCAGGCAAGCAGGGCCAGGAGCCCCATCATCAGGGTGGAGGGCACCGTCTGCAGCAGATGGGTCATGGCGTTCAGGGTCAGCTCCACCGGTGCGCGGATCAGCTGGAACAGCGGCCGCATGTTCTCCACCAGCCAGCCGATGCCCCCTTCCACCCAGGTATCCAGCGGCACCATCGCCTGCTGGAAGGGATCCAGCCAGTCGATGGCGGTTGTGGTGTCGGCGGCTTCGATCTGGTTCTGCCAGTCGGTAGCCTGGGTGTCGGTACTGCCCCAGGGATCGGACACCTCGGCGGACGCAGGCGCGCTCCAGGGGTCTGCCGCCACCTCATCGGCCCGCAGGGAAGGGCTCGCCAGCAGCACCAGGGCCAGCAGCCCGCTCAGCAAGAAATGGGGATTCATCAGCTTCATGCCGGGGTACTCCTGTCCAGGGTGTTGAGCAGATTGGCCTTGGAGATGAGGCCGAGGTAAGTGCCATCCTCCTCGACCACGGGCACCTGACAGGGGGCGGCCGCCACCTGGCTGATCAGTTCATTGAGGGCGGTGTCCGCCAGAATGGGCTGGATGTCCGCCAGCAGCGCCTGCTCCAGGCTGCCTTTGGCCCTGACCGCCTGACCGAGCGACTCCACCGAGACGACCCCGAGGAAGCGACGGCTGCGATCCACCACGTACCCGAACTCCCGCTCAAGCTCCTTGAGCTGGCGCAGGGCGTTGCCCGGCCCGTCGGTGGTGTGTTTCTTGATGAGGGGCACCTGCTTGCGGCTGGCCACGTCGCGGGCGCTGAACACATGGGCCAGATCCACCCCGCGAAAGAAGGCGCGCACATAGTCGTTGGCGGGCTGGTTCAGGATCTCGTCCGGGGTGCCCACCTGCACCAGCTGGCCATCCTGCATGATGGCGATGCGATCGCCGATGCGCATCGCCTCGTCCAGATCGTGGGAGATGAAGACGATGGTGCGCTGCTGGCTGGCCTGCAGCTTGAGCAGCTCGTCCTGCATCTCGGTGCGGATCAGGGGATCCAGCGCGGAGAAAGCTTCGTCCATCAGCAGAATGTCGGGGTCATTGGCAAGGGCCCGGGCCAGCCCGACCCGCTGCTTCATGCCGCCGGAGAGGGCATCCGGATAAGCCTCTATCCACTGCCCCAGCCCCACCTGATGGAGCGCCTGACGGGCGCTCTGCTGGCGCTCCGCCAGCGGTACACCGGCCAGCTCCAGCCCGAAGGCGGTATTTTCCAGCACACTCAGGTGCGGCATCAGAGCGAAGGACTGGAATACCATGCTGATCTTCTTGCGACGCACCCGGCGCAGCTCGCGCTCCGAGATGGCGGCAATATCCTCGCCATCGATCAGCACCTGGCCGCGGGTCGGCTCGATCAGCCGGTTGAAAAGACGCACCAGGGTGGACTTGCCCGAACCGGAGAGGCCCATCACCACGAAGATCTCCCCTTCGTTGATGGCCAGATTGACATCCTGGACCCCCAGGGTCTGTCCGGTCTTTTTCAGGATACTGGCGCGATCATGCCCTTTCGCCAGCAATTTGAACGCTTTATCCGGCTGATCGCCGAAGATTTTGTAGAGGGATTTGACCTCGAGTTTGACTGTCATATTGTCCTTTTTCTTGGCCGACGCCTTGCCTGGCAAACCGTCGAACGTGAGCCAATTACTTTTAACACTAAGCAATTTCACACCCAAACAAAAGAACCAATTGAAGCCGCCTTAAGATGATTAAATTTAAGTCATTGATTTTTATTGGTTATTTTCATTCATAAAAATCCATTAAATCACGATAAAAACGCCTATAACAGACAGGGTCGCCACAGTATCGATGCACTTGCAGCACATTTCATTAATGATTAAAAGGCGTTAGCAGCAGGCGAAAAGAGAGGGTGGGGACGACGGCGCCCATCGGAGCAATGAATGGCCATTTAATTACATTACTAATCATTTTGATGCCGCGCACTCGGTATTGCTTCAGGCACCTTCAGCCATGCCGGTTCAGTCCCCTTCTCTTTGCGGCAACAGGGCACAAAAAAGCCCCCGGCTGTCGCAAGGGGCTCTTCATGGCATCAGAGGGCTCAGCGCCGCTGCCAGGTCTCGAAACAGTAGGGATGGGGGTTCTTCTCGTCAGGCTGATGGGACTCGCGCTCGATGCAGGACCAGTCGCCCTCGTCAAAGGCCGGGAAGCGGGTATCCCCCTCCACCGCCAGATCGATGCGGGTCAGATAGAGCCTGTCGGCCCGTGGCAGTAGCTGGCCGTAGAGATGCCCCCCCCCGATCACCATCAGCTCGGCCACATCGCTGCCCGCCAGCAGCGCCAGCGCCGCCTCCACCGAGTCGATGACCTCCACGCCGTCGGCCCGGTAGTCGGGATTGCGGCTGATCACCAGATTGCGACGGCCTGGCAGTGGCCGTCCGATGGACTCGAAGGTCTTGCGCCCCATCAGCACCGGCTTGCCCAGGGTGACCCGCTTGAAGTGGGCCAGATCCGCCGGCAGATGCCAGGGCATCTGGTTGTCCAGGCCGATCACCCTGTCCTGGGCCATGGCGGCAATCATGGAAATCATCATGGGGTCAACCTCTCGCACCGTCGTCAGATAATGGGGCGGTTACGGTACACGACCAGAGAGGGGATCGCCAAACCGAAACTCAGGGCCCCCACGATAAAGAGCGCCTTGAGGCCGTTCTCCACCGCGCTCTGAAGCAGCTCCATGGTCACCCCGGAGATATTGAGCTCGACGATGGCGATCATGGTCTTGAACGCATAGCTGCCCGGGATCATGGGGATGATGGAGGCGACGCTGAACACCGGGCGTGGTGCCAGCAGGCGGCGCGACCAGTAGACACAGACAAAGCCGACCGTGGTCGCCGCTGCCAGGGTGGCCCACTCGATGGGCATGCCGTAGTGGATGAGCAGGGTACGCAGGCTGTGGGCCAACGCGCCCCCCATGGCGCAATATTTGAGCATCCGTGGCGGCACGTTGAACAGCATGGCAAAGCCCACCGCCGGAATGGCCGACCAGAAGGCATCCTTGGCCAGCAGCCAGAGCAGTTCCATCATACCTTCCACCCCCAGATACCGGTCACCGACATGGCGAGAATGATCCCTATGGCTGCGCTGATGGTCAGCAGTGTCGCCGTGCCCCAGCGGGCCAGCCCCATGTTGAAGTAACCCTTCACCATGTCGGAGACCGCATTGATGAGCGGGAACCCCGGCACCAGCAGCAACACGCTGGCGGCCATGGCGAGATAGGGTTGTTCGCCCCAGCCGAAGAAGGTGGCGCTGGAAGCGAGCAGGGTGGCGATAAACCCGGTGGCGGCAAAGTTGATGAGGGGGCTGTGGTGATGGCAGGCAATGAGCTGGCGCACCCGCATGGCGACCGAGGCCGAGCAGCAGGTCACCAGGAAGATGGGCCAGTCACCGCCAAACAGCAGGCTGAAGGCACCGCAGGAGAGCCCCACCATGGGCACCACCAGCCAGGGGTGATAGTGGAACGGCGTGATGGCCTCGAGGCGCTGACGTACCTCGCGCGCGCCGATAAGCGACTTTTCCGTCATGATGCAGATGCGCTGGATTTCGCACACCACCTGCATGTTGATGCCGTGCTCCCGCACCCGGCGGGTGGTGGTGACGCAACTGCCTTGGTAGAGGCTGGTGAGGACGATGGCGCTGGAAGAGATGGCCATCTCGACGCTCTCCAGCCCGAGCGCCATCCCCAGGCGGACCGTGGTCTGCTCTATGATGCGGCTCTCCGCCCCAAACTGGGCCAGCATCTGGCCCGCCTTGACGATGATCCGGGTGATCTCCGTCTGCTGCTCTCGCGACAGCACCCTTCCTGGTGTGATGCTTCTCATGATCCCTTTGAGTCATAGCAAGATGAAATGTGTCTGGATATTACCCCAAAATAAATACACCTTCATCGTAAGTATTCACCGGAACAGTATTGACACAGGAAAAATGAGACGATCGTCTCTTGATCCCACTTTCCTGCTTGCT
>NZ_JAPCIQ010000152.1:0-5846 GCF_027707405.1 Aeromonas sp. QDB68
AGAGCCGGCTGGAATGACGACTATCGGGCTCAGTTATTCTTTGGTTAAAATATCAACAAAGTGTGCTCCCGCCCTGGTTAGAGGTGCAAATTCCAAACGACAAGCATACCCCACCCAATTGGCAGCTAATGCCCCCTTACGACGGGTTTTAAACAGCGCTTTTTTGTGCTTGATGATCTCCTCAATAGAAAGCGCGTCCAAGAACTCCGTTTTGTAGTACAAATCGACCCGTAGCACGAGGAGACGAGCATAGCGCCCAAACAGCCGATTCACGTAGCGATGCAGTGATGCTGTATTCTTCTGCGCTCCCTTCATGAAGGTATGGCACTTCCCCTGCATAGCTTCAGACTTCAATTCCGATATCAGCTGTTGATACCTGAATTTCAGATTGACCTGCGCATCTTGGCTGGTGCCACCGTCCATGATCATCTCATGAAGTTGATGCTTGACGACGAAATTGCACAAGCAAGCCAACTTGGGATGCAAATTAAAAAATTCCTGATGCTTGTATACCTGCATAGCAAGCGTGACTATATCTGATAGTTCTCTCCCCTCCTTAGTTAGAGGGTAAATCCACCCCAGAATTTCAGCTGAAAATAGAGCAGGGTGGGCATCCATCTGTTCCAGTTTGTCGATGAATTTGAATAGCGCCTGATAATGAATAGATTGAACAAGCATTTCACGCAACGCTCTTGTTATTGGAATTGCATTATTCATACGCAATGCTTTGCTTGGTTCTTTCTGTATAGGGATAGCATCAATATCGATACTATTACGAACATACTTAGGCATATTTACCCCTTCATTTAATCCTTGGTTTTGGTGGAGTGTAAGGACATGTGATCATGTCCTACTCGTACATCTGGTTACAGGCTTCATCCTGTTGATTACGCCTGTACTCTGATCCATCATTGTCGACTGTGAGTCTGAATGATTGGATAACCAGTTAGGTGGTTATTTATTATTCTGTTAAATACTGAGTTAGACGAACTATAAATAACATTAAAAACCAATATTAATGACTCGATGGCACGAAATATTTTTGAGGAAAAGGTTCGAACACATCTTAGTTTAACCAGTGCAAATGCTCTGTAAGAGTTATTTTTTATTTGTATAGTTAGTGTCTATTACCCCCCTTCTCTGCACTCACGCTATCATCTAACCAAGAGTGGGTTTTGTGAGTCACTGTTAGCTATGTAGACGCTTAACATTATCTCCGTTGGCTATAAATATGCTTATTGCTATATAAGCGCCTTTATAGCTACACATGAAATGTGTCAGATGCTACGTATTAAAGCACCTGCAGTTACACAAGTGCCCGTCTTTGCCCTGGCAGGTAATAGTTGACATAACTCGTGCCATTAAATTGGTGCTGGGTCACTGCCATGCGATTAACAAGTGCATTCAGTGCTCGCTCCAATTTTACTTTATTCCGGATGCAATTCGGACCAAATTTGCGGATATCATTCTTCTTGAATGCACCATTCTGGCTGCGATGCAGATTGATTTCCAGCCAACGTTCTAGTTCATTCGCCTCGCGAATATCGTTCGGAACTGTACGTTCTTTAAATTGTTGGATGAAATGCTGGAAGTACCAGTTAACAATAACTATTGCTGCATGCATGCTCACGTCAGAGATGACTGGACTACGTTTAGTAAAGCAGTGCAAGACTGCGGCAATTCTTGAAGCATGCTCCATGAATTTAGAAGCAAAGTCCCGGTACTCACGCCATTCTCCGAAGGGACCAATGTTGTTCTCAACGTAATTTGATGCTTCGAACCAGCGCGCACGGGCTTCTGGCGACAGTGTTAAGCACATTCTGGGCTTACCCAATTCACGGCGCATCTGAGATGCCTTAAGCAGTTTTTCTACCGTGTGGTAGAAGTCGTTCAAAGAGGTGGCATTGACATCTCCTGGCGACAACTCATCACAGAAAAATCGTGATCCCTGGGTTGAGTGGGGCTCAGACAACAAACAGCGAGCGAAAAACCCAGACTCGCGAGCCTGCTCGCCTTGACGATCAAGAAACCGTTCAAAGAGCGGCCCCTGAACCATCAGGGAAAGGCTAAATCGGTAATCACCGATCGTTGTCGCTCCCTGAGTCGATACTCGCATAGCCGAAATTGGTTTTGCCCCCCACAAAGAGTTCAGTACAGAGGTCTCGCGCATGAAATCACTGGCAAAAAGATGTGCGGACTCATCCGAGAAGACACCAATGGTGTGACCATAGGCGCTAATGGCATGTTTGATGGCTGCACTCGTCACATCATTCAGAAGCCACTTCTTATTCGATGGAACTGGAGGCTTGGCGGCCTCTACCATTCGTAATGCCTGTTTTTCAGACGAGGCATCTCCTTTCGCCAGAATGGCTTTATGCAACGCCTTCTTACATGCCTTTTGCTCTTCTTCCCAGACACTGAGCTCGATGGTGTATTGTTCATACGCATCACGATATTGCTGTTCTGCCAATAGTTCCAACTGGCGAAAAGGCTTCATCACCAGCTCGTCAACCGCTGTTTTTCGTTCGCCCGAGTCAGCCTTGGTAATAATAAACAGGGAGACTGGGTGAATAAGGTCTGCTTTAGGACTGACATCCACCAGATCTTGGCAAGCCAGTCCCATCGCACTGAGTACGGATGAGGCAATCAAACCAAGGGGCGCTTGAGTCTGCTGTTGGATCTGACGCATGACGTCTTGCAGCTGTTCATCGAGTACATGAACAGGAAATTCTCCAATCAGATTGAGCTTGATGGGGGTTGCGTACATTTTAAGATCTCCTTCGTTAATACAGGGGGAAACTACTGGATGCGTGAGGTAAGCCACTGATGTACTGATGACAGCAACCACCCCACTGAACTACTTCCCAAGCGCAACGGCTTGGGAAAGTCGGGGTCATAGGACTTGGATTTGGGGTTAAGTTTGTTGTAGATGGTCGAACGTGAAAGCCCCAGGATGCGAGCTAGCTCCTTGATGCGCACAACTCGATGTAACGTCTCACGGTCCCAGTAGTGACCATCTTCTTGCAAGTTCATGATTCATCTCCGCTTTGGTTTGGACTGAGGGCAGACTAACTCCTCCTGAAAAATGAAAACGCCGAAAATGTGCAGAGATATGGCTAAAAGCTGGAGAGCCTTTCAAACTCCTCGACAAGAAATTCTGTATAGGAACAGGCCATGGTATGGTTGACCCGTAGCGCGGCTTGCTTTTCTCTTTGCAGACTGGACGAAAGTAAAGAAGCGGAAAAAAATTACAAACACAGTACATATGCAGAGGTTTAAACAAGGTGTCACAACCAACAACAGATAAGCTAAGACTAAATAGCCATAGCCTTGATGAGTTCGTTACATTTATGTATGACGCTTTTGGATTGAGGGATGGCCGCCAACATCAGCTTCAAGAATTAAAGAGCATTGATGCCCTTTCCGATATGGTCGAAAAAATGACCAGAGGCCTTGCTAAGCATCTTGTGAACAATAATGGGAAAAGCACCGATCAGCTCATGCTGTTAGATAGGCTAAAAGTCATGTTTGATTTCATGAACCAAATGTTGCTACATTTCAATAAAGCTGAAATGTTTTCTGACTTATCAAGATCTCAGCTATATATGTATTTTCTTCGTGATGTTCAATTGCCATTCATGAGACAAGCAATCGCACTTATCATCGATAAAAATAAACCCATTTTCTACTCACCATCGGATAAAGATGAGTTTCGTGCAGATAGCTTGATGACTCATCTGTTGTACATGCTGACTCCTGAATATCTGCAACACGCAGAAGAGAATATTAACTCATGGATGTGCAGACAAAAGTCATTCCTCATCCATGGCGTTGGTACAACCTTTAAAAAAACTCTCCGGGGGTATAAGGGAAAGACGTCCATCATCAGTCTTCACACTATCGATAAAGTCTGCCAGGAATTACACGAGGATAATATTTCTGTTTCCTCTAAGAAATTCCCCACAATAGATGAGCTAAAATCATTTTGGTATGGGGCAAGAGTCGCATTATTTCTTTCTAGAAAAATTGATTTTTCAACTAACCCTATGGAAACTCTTGAAGACCTGAAAGACGACTGCCTTTCTTTGTTTAAATGTTTATTACACTCTGAAACACCATATCTTACTTCAGATACACTGATGGGATTTTTTGACAAAGTTGTTATACGAATAGCTAAATCCTCTTTAACAAGAGATGAGCTTGACGTGGTGCTTAATACTATCTCAGAACAATCAAGATATAATATCATGCCTCCACAAGGTAAAATAAACAAACCCATTATCCAATTTTGTTACGACTTCAATGCTGTTATCTCGTTGATTGCCAAAGGCGAGTTAACAAAGAGTTATGAACGTGCATTGTTAATTTTAAATAGCGGTAGTAGTTTCTCGGCCGGACGACTTCAAAATACGTTAACCCACCTAGCGCTAGCATTAAGGATAAAATTAGATATCTCTAATGTAAAACATCGTGAATATGAACATGTCGCAAAATTAGCATTTTTGCTTGGCGGTGCTGACCTTTGGCTAGAGAAGCATTCTGAGGACCCATTTAAAATCGTCAATGAGAGCATGTTTTCTACACCATCAATCCTTTATGCATTTTCTTCTATTCAAACCTATGCAGAAGTTTTGGAGTGTATTGAGACACTTTCAATGGAAGATAAAATAGCAATGATGACCCCATTTCCAAATAAGCTTGAAAGGGCACTGGATGCACTTTATAGCTCATACCCTGACTTGCATGCCGCGCCAATAGATAAAATCAGAGCATTGTTAACACCATTCATGAAAAGTAATTGCATCCCTTATATACCAAAATCGACACTTTACAACTGTCTATGTGAGATAAACTCACTCACTGAGTTTTGGCCATCTTGGATAATCGAACAATCCATTAATGTTCAACGATTCAGTCGCGAATCTATTTACTTAAAAAGGAAAGTACTTTACTCAATTGATCCTTATCGATACAAAATAGATTTTTATAAAAACTTTGATGAATTAAGTTATGCCGAGTTGACGTTGAACTATGAAGGTCAACGTTTATTGCACGAATTCATACCCTTTCCTCTTGAAGAGGAACTGTATAATAACCATTATGTTTTTGAAATATTTTCCAATGAAATAAAAAGACGATTAAAAGAATAACAATCAGTTCCAACAATACACCTCCAGCGAAGTGCGCTTCTGCTACTCCCGCTACAATAGCAAAAAAAAGCACCCCAAACAGGACTCTTTTGGAGTCCTTTCTTGTTTTTTGATTTTAACAAAAAGAAACTCAAAATAATTTTAAACCTATATTCCCATCTTGAATTAACCAATGAATGGGATTTTACACATGGCACATCTGATCGACACCATAGCCTACACCGGCCAAACCCCCTGGCATGGCCTTGGCAATATATTGCCGCCACGGCAATCTTTGGATATCTGGCTACAGGCTGCCGGGATGGATTGGACTATCGAGCAGAGTGACGTAATGTTTAACGTCGCCTCCGATGCACTCCATATTCGCCCTTATTCAGACAGCAAAGTTTTGTACCGCTCTGATAATCTGGAACCTCTATCCGTCGTCTCTCGCCGATATAATGTGGTACAGCCTCATGAGGTGCTGAATTTTTATCAAGATCTAGTAGAAGTGGGCGGCTTTGAGTTGGAAACTGCAGGTTCGCTCAAGGGCGGCCGCAAATTATGGGCGCTGGCTAAAACAGGTCAAGATATAAAGCTGAAAGGTGGCGACAGGGTAAAATCATACCTGCTGCTCGCCTGCATATTCCGGCCGATCATGAACACCAATTCCGATTCAACGTGAACACCATTTCCGGACCAATGTGAACGCTCATT
>NZ_JAPCIQ010000153.1:0-5583 GCF_027707405.1 Aeromonas sp. QDB68
TTAGCGACTAATCAGATCGCACAAACTGGACTGAGTTCCCTTCCTCCGGTGATCTACTATTCGGAACAGCTATTTAGCTGACTCACGTATTGCTTGCTGACAGTGTCTGCCATTCGAGACTCGAGGAACGCCTTCACATTGGCATTGGTCAGCCTGGGGAAAGCCATGAGTAGCTTGATGATGAGTGTTGTATTTAATGGTTTTCCTGTGTACTTCTCGGAATTGTTCAACCTTGCAGCTCCAACAATCATTGCACCAGCTTGGCAACTCGTAGATAGACGGGACTTTAAAAGGTAGCAGCAAACCATCTTCCAACGGGAGAGAAGTGCTATAGCGGTAAAGCCATTGGCGGACAAAGCGATTATCGTGGGTAAATACTGGACGGCCACGCTTAGGGGTAGCGATGGAATTAGTCAGTTCGGTCATTCAGTTATCTCTGGTTTGGTTGGTTTATCTCATGGGCTGTTCTCCATTGGTCAGGGTTTATTGGAAGGCAATTTTACAAAGGAAGGATCACGAGGACAAGCTGGCAGACTGTCCAAAAACAGGGGCGGTAAGAAAGAGGGTCGATAGATTTGTTCTCTCCTATGGTCAGGGTTTATTCAAATCAGCCAAGCATCGGACAGGTGATAGGCTGCCAGTGGATAGAGGCATCGACAGGAAGCCATCTCCATGATCCTCTGTGATTATCCATGGCCAGCACCTAAGCTACCCCATAGGCCAGTTATGCGATTGCTCAGAGATCGTTTGGTGCGTGTAGTGGTCAACTCATGGTGGAAGATTGAATGATGAAGCAGAGCGAGAGGAACCTGACTCCTCTTGATGTCTATAGGTTACTCGGATAGTTCCCCGCTCTCTCGCGCCTTCTTCAGCACTCGCATGACGGTAGCTCGTGACATACCAGTCATCTCCACAATGTCCCCCACTGATACGCCATTGCGCCTGAGGTCAACCATGACTTTGTGCTTGGCAACATCAGCTGTGCTTCCCCTGTACTTGCCCGCCTCCTTAGCCTTGGCAATGCCTTCAGCTTGTCGCCTTCTGCGATCCTCATAGTCTTTCCGAGCAAAGGCAGCAAGAAGTTCAAGCATCATCAGGTTCACCGCCCCAAGGATCCTCTGAGTCATGTCTGCGGCTCCAACCTGTCCCTTGTCCATAGCTCCCCAAGAGGTGGGTAGATCCAAAGCGACTATACGCACCCCTGCATCTTCAACGGCTCGTTTGAGTTGCTGCCATTCGGATTCAACTAGACGACTCAGGCGATCCACTTGCTCCAGCAGCAAGACATCTCCAGGTTGAGCGTCAGCCAGCAGACGGGTCAACTCGGGACGCTCCAAGTGTGCGCCAGATACGTTCTCCGCATACCACGCTGCTACTGTATGGCCTCGCTCTTGGGCAAAGTCTGCAAGTGTCTGACGTGCCCGTTGTGCATCTTGTTCTTGTGTACTGGCCCGCAGGTATGCCCTCACAAACATCTTTTCTCCTTGTCTCTCAGTCGTAATGTCAGTGCCGATCATTCATCAGTCATGTCTCAATCAAGTAGGCTCACTATAGTTGTCTCATTGAAGTAGGGTCAATGATTTATTTATCACTTATTGGGGCACATAAACTATGTATCGTTGATGTATACCCCATTGATACACACAAAAGACCAGAGCCAACGAGGCCCTACTAAGACGAACAGCAGGACATGCTGAAGACGAAGGAGAACAGACGAGCAGTAGGCGGCTAGGAGAGTGGCAGAAGATAGGGGGACGGGGGATAGTGGGGTGGAGGTAACGCCTTAAAAGTCCTCACGGATTTTTCCAGAATTTACCAATGGAATTCGCAAGATGTCGATTGCGAGCTTCTTGTTGTTGCCCCATCTTCAAACGGGTAACATTAAGCACATTACTTGAGCAATCATACAGGATGCAGAATGCCCAATTTCCCTGCGATTTGCGACAACTGTGGAACCGCGTTTCCATCTGGATTTGCTTTTGAAGGTAGTATCCATAATCTTTCTTTATCAGGTAATAAATCTGGTCCTTGTCCAGCTTGCGGTGGGATGGGTAGTGTCCCCGATGGGGTGTTCAATGTCTTGGGAAATGTCATCGAGATAATTGATGCGCCAAGAAAGACTGTTGAACAATTGAGTCGTTACGTAAACATACTCAATAGAGCCCAAAAGGAAAAACTAACAAGAGAGGAAGTTCAGGAACAAATTGAAAAAGAAGCTCCTGAGTTAGCCTACATCAGCGACATTCTTCCAAAAACAAGAATGGAACTTTACACCTTTCTTGGCCTACTTCTCGCTTTCCTGACAACAGTAATGACCGCAATGTCCTTGATGAAAGACGATAAAACGGTCGTCATTGAACAGCAAATCATCCTGGAACAGACAATCAACAACTTTGGCACATCACGTGCGACCCCATCTACTTCTAGGCCAGATCGTAATTACTCGGACAACCGACCCCGTGCGCAGAAAGTGGGAAGAAATGAGCCTTGTCCTTGTGGTAGTGAACTTAAGTACAAAAAATGCTGTTTAAACATGATTTAGCATTAACATGCCGTCCAATCGGCTCAACCATTGCGACACAAGTTCATCATCTCATAGGGGCACACACCGGCCCCTTCTTCTCGCACTCGCTACCCAGCAAGCTTCTACGCTTGTTCATAGCGCCTCTTCGATAGCTGCCTGCAACTTCTCGACTGCCACGCCACCGCCATACCTGTCGTAACTGATCGCCCCGTTGGTATGCCCCAAGATCGCAGCCGCATACTGAAGCGGTACCCCATGATCCTTCAACGCTGTTGCTACGGTATGCCGCAAGCTGTGGAAGTCTTTGTCTACAGGACGATGACGACTGAACCACTGCCCCCAGAGATGGCTGTAACCATCTTGTCGATGAGGTAGCTCAGGGAACAACCGTCCCCCTGCCCTTTCCTGCACAAAGCCGATAAAGCCACCAGCAATCAACGAGGAGTGAATAGGGATCAAGCGAGCACTGTTGGCCGTCTTGAGCTTCTGGTCTGGGCGGTTGTCTCTGATGTTCAGGCACCATACCTCGTCGACCTGCTGCACATCGTCTGCGTACAACTGGCAAATCTCATTGGCTCTCGCTCCGGTATACAAGCCGAGCAACGCTATCCACTTGCGGTATGGATTCTGCTCCTTCGCCCACTGGATCAACCGCTGTTTCTCCGCAGATGTGTACCCACTGCGAGCATTGACCTCTTTGACCCGCTGTAGCTTGAGCCCTGCGAAGTGATTGACGATGCCCTCGTGGTGATTGCCCAGCCAGACGAACAACAGAGAGAGCTTCTGAAGGTACTTGTTGATAGTCGTCGGGCTCTTGCCTGAGTTCAGCAATTCGTCCTTGAACTTGACCACATCGGCCTTGCTGTAAGCGGTGGGAGATCTATCCCCCAGCGACTTGATGAAGTAACCGATGTAGTTCTTCTGGTTACTAAGCTCTTTTGGTGCCCAGGAGAGCGCCTTCTCTTTCAGATAACGGTCACTCAGTTCTGAGAGTACTGGAGATGCAATGGCAGAGGGACCCACAGGGGCAGAACTGGCCGCTGAGGGTGTCTGTTGCTGTAGTCGCTGAGGCTCCGGCAGGGAGCTTGGCTGAGGTTCTGGCTGGACAGTCTCAGGCTTTACCCGAGAACGCGCACAGGCGAGCAACTGAGCCACCTTGTCACGTGCGACCAGCTTGTCCCGAGTACGGAGAGATTTCTTGATGTCCTTGCGGCGTCCACACGAAAGAACGGTCACCTTGCGGTAGTACCAGATACCTTGCGGAGAGAGCCAGAGATTCACGATGAAGACTCCTGATTCATCCACACAAAGTGGATTACCAAGAGGTCTGAAGGGGGTGATTAGCTGTAACTTATTGATTTCCAAAAACAAGTGGTGGCCCTACCAGCCACATCCCGGCACTCGAGTCCCCCGCCTTGGCTGCTACCTTCCGGTCCTGACCAGGTCGACGGGTTATCAATGCGAGAGGACCAATAGGACCACCGGCGAGGAGAATAGGCAAACTGGCCCCTCAATGCAATGGCTTTCTACCGCATCGCGAGCCGTTCGCCTTATTTTTCAACAATCTGGCCAAGGGTTCAGCTAAAGAGCATGAATTTGGCACCCACCAGCAACATGAGCAGGGCAAAGGCCTGCTTGAGCCGCCGGGGTGACATTCTGTGTGCCAGTCTGGCGCCCAGACGGGCAAACTGGGTGCTGGTGAGCACGATGCCAAGCAGGGCCGGCAGATAGATGAATCCGACGCTCCACTCGGGCAGATCGACGTCTCCCCAACCGGCATAGAGGTAGCTGAGGCTGCCTGCCAGGGCGATGGGCATGCTGCAGGCGGCGGAGGCGGCCACGGCGTTGCGCATGGGCACCGAATTCCAGGTGAGGTAAGGCACGGTCAGCGAGCCGCCACCGATGCCGAACAAGGCCGACATCCAGCCGATGACGGTGCCGGCGATCCCGGTACCAAGGGGGCCCGGCATGTGTCGCTCCGCTTTTGGCCTCAGATTGAGCCCCATCTGCAGGGCCATGGTCCAGGCGAAGCAGCCGATGATGATGTTGAGGGTGCTGGCGCTCAGCAGGTTGGCGGTCATGCCGCCGAGCCAGGCACCGACCAGCATGCCGGCGCCCAGGCGCCGAATCATCCCCCAGTCTACCGCTCCTGCCTCCTGGTGCGCACGCAGGGAGCTGAAACCGGTGAAGATCATGGTGGGCAGCGAGGTGCCGAGGGCCAGATGGGTGATGATCTCCGGCGCCACGCCCTGTGCGTGAAAACTCAGGACCAGCACGGGGACGATGATGAGGCCGCCGCCGATACCGAACAGCCCGGCCAGCATGCCCGCGAAGGCGCCCAACACCAGATAGCCCACAAACAGCATAAACATTCCTTCAATAACGAAACAGCGGTCAACTTGACCGCCATTATCCATAAGAACGGAAGGGCAGGAACATTACAGTGTAAATACTACTGTGTGTGTGAGTTGGTTGGGTGCATGGCAAGTAACGACAGCTTCTATCCACCTTGTTATCTCACCCACATGCCCATAAATCGCATTAAACCTATCATTAACGCTGTTCGTGTCAACATCTGATACTTATACGATAAAAAAGTTTACACAACTCTTCGAACGTCTTCCTCTGATTACTGAGGTCATACTACACCAGTTCTGAAGTCTCGGGGCTGTGATGATGAAAATCTAAGGTGGCTTTTAGCTTCATTGTTAGCTCATTCCCTGAATCGCCACCAGTGATTTAGACACTTCCCAGCCGTTCTTACTAGAGCTCTTCAGCGTGAGCAACTCAAAAGCACAGGAACACATAGTGATCCCAAACAAGTCTGATTTTGTTATAGTCAGGTCGTGCTCTTATGTTATTGTTTTTTTAAAATTATTTATATAAATCTTTAATGATAAGGCGTAATTATGAAAGCGAACTCTGACCTAATTCATTATTCAAGAGCTGGCGATATTTTTCACTATAGATGGGCAGTAAAAAGGTATCTATTCACCAGGACGGGGTTGACGGCATCAGTTCTGCCGGGATGGGATAATCTGTCTTCTCGATGCACGCCC
>NZ_JAPCIQ010000154.1:0-1759 GCF_027707405.1 Aeromonas sp. QDB68
AAATCAACAATATGGTGAGAAGGACATGAGAAAAACCGTACTGGTGCAGGCGATCGCCTGCGCACTCCTCAGCAGCGCCGCACAGGCTGCCGTCAAGGTGGAGGACAAGACGTTCAACACCGCGGCCAACATGCTGGCCTACACCGAATTCGAGCTCTCCGGCGAGCCGCTGGCCGAGGCCCTCGGTCTGGATCTGGATGTGCTGGACGCCAACCGCGCCGACGAGCCGACCCCGTTCGACTTCGCCGCCGGCATCGAATCCTATGAATACTCCGAAGAGGCAATGTACGCCCTCAACTACCAGTCCGGCATGGGCCCCCATCTGGTAAACGGGCCGCAAAACCAGGCCCGTGGCGGCACCCTGGCCGACCTGGGCAAACGGGTACTGGCCATGGCCGAGGCCGTCTGCTTCCCCGCCGATGAAATTCCCCAGGGCATGTATCCCCTCTCCCTGCCCTACGCCTCCGCCAACCCGGAGTTCGCCCAGGCCGTGAACGCCACCCCGGTCAACGGTGACCAGATCACCATCAAGACCGCCAAGGGCAACGAGAAGAGCGTCAAGACCCAGGTCCCCGCCTACTTCCGCGACTACGCCACCCTGCGCTGGAGCGGCAGTGACAACCTGCTGGTCCCGGCCGCCGTGGGCGGCATCCTGCTCAAGGAAGTGATGTGGTCCCAGGACTTCCTCGGCGGCATGCACGTAGCCGAGACCGATGAAGAGGTGGAAGCCGCGTCCGCCACCATGGATCAGGACAGCAAGCACAAGCTGGGAGTTTCTGCCGCCGACGGCTTCAACGGCATGATGCTGACCGAGCAGTCCATCGACAAGCTCGCCATCCTGCAAGGTCAGCTCGGCTTTGACGGCAAGACCCTGGGCGCCAAGATCACCCCGCAGTACGATCCGGCCAAGGGGGTTGTCTACTTCCCTCATCAGGTGAAAGTGACCGAGACCAGCAAGAACGACGCCGGTGCCATCGGCAAGCTGGAGGTCGTGGACGGCTCCGCCCAGTTGCGCGACGCCTGGATGCTGCTGTGGCCCCTCTCCGAGTTCTACGCCTTCAGCGATCAGCGCACGGCCAACACCAACCAGAACCCGGCCTTCCACGCCGTGTTTGACGGTGCCCCGTTCGCCGCCGCTCCGGCTGCCAACCAGACCAACGATCTGGGCAAGGCGGTGGCGGGCAGTGATGCCTTCTCCCTGGCCCTGAACCTCTCCAACCTCACCTTCAAGAACCTGCAGGCCCTGCACTTCGAGCCCAAGGCTGGCACCCTGGTCGACAGCTGGCAAGCTGGCAAACAGGCCGGGCACGTCACTACCTTCGACGCCGCCTACGCCCTGGTCGCCCTGCAGATCTTCCAGCGCGCCCAGGATGCGCTGCCGGTGGGTTACGCCGCCGGTGACAATGGCGAGCTGAACCTCAAGACCCCACAGGGTGAGCAGGCGATCGCACTGGTCCGCAAGCAGGCCGATTTCATCCTCGCCAACCTAAAGGGCAAGAACGGCCTGGTCCATGACGGTCTGACCCTGGGCGGCAAGCTTGACGCCGGTCAGTCCATCGACGCGCAGTTCGCCGCCATCCGTGGCCTGACTGCCGCCTTCCTGGCCACCTCGGATGCCAAGTACCGCACCGCGGCGCGCGAGCTCTTCATCGCCGCCGACAAGGCCTACTTCAATGCCAAGGCCGGAACCTGGCTCGCCGGCAAGCAGGGTGAATACACCCCCTGGACCCAGGCCGCCATCTCCGGCGCCCTGCGCTCT
>NZ_JAPCIQ010000154.1:1857-5566 GCF_027707405.1 Aeromonas sp. QDB68
CGCCGGCAGCGACACCGACGAAGATGGTGTCCCGCAAGTGACCGCCGCCGGTGGCAAGCATGGCACCGCCATGGTGATGGCCGGCAAGGCCCTGGTCAGCGAGAAATAAATCGACCACCAATAGAAAGGGAGCCCAGGGCTCCCTTTTTTTGTCTGTGTCGACGAGGTTAGCCGAGCTTGGTCAGCATCGGCTTGGTCACCAGCACGATGCCCTGCTCGGAGCGGTAGAAGCGGCGTGCATCCTCGTCCGCATTCTCCCCCACCACCAGGCCGTCTGGCAGCTTGCACCCCTTGTCCACCACCACCCGGCGCAAGCGGCAACCAGCCCCGATCTCGACCCCGGGGAAGATCACCGCCTGGTCCAGGGTACAGAAGGAGTGCACTCGCACGTTGGTGAACAGCACCGAGTTGAGCACGAAGGAGCCGCTCACGATGGAGCCCCCCGCGAACATGGAGTTGATGGTCATGCCGTGCTGGCCGTTTCTGTCCTGCACGAACTTGGCCGGGGGCGACATGTTCTGGCTGGTCCAGATGGGCCAGTTCTCGTCATAGATGTCGAGCTCGGGCACCACGGAGGCAAGGTCCATGTTCGCCTCCCAGAACGAATCCAGGGTCCCCACGTCGCGCCAGTAGGGTTTCTGCCCCTCCTTGGCCCCGACACAGGACATGTTGAACGGGTGGGCAAAGGCCTTGCCCTCTCCCACGATGCGCGGGATCACGTCCATGCCGAAGTCGTGCTTGGACTCCTGGTTGTGGATATCCTCTTCCAGCAACTGGTAGAGGTACTCCGCCTCGAAGATGTAGATGCCCATGGAGGCCAGCGAGCGATCCTCGCAGCCCGGCATGGCGGGCGGATTGGCCGGTTTCTCCACGAAGGCGCGGATCTTGCGTTGCTCGTCGATGTCCATGACGCCGAAGGCCGATGCCTCGCAGCGTGGTACCTCGATACAGGCCACCGTCACCTTGGCGCCGAGGCGCACGTGATCGAGCAGCATGGCGGCGTAGTCCATCTTGTAGATGTGATCCCCTGCCAGCACCACGATGTACTTGGGACCGTAGTCACGGATGATGTCGACGTTCTGGTAGATGGCATCTGCGGTGCCGCGATACCAGTGCACCTCGTCCACCCGCTGCTGGGCGGGCAGCAGGTCGATGAACTCGTTCATCTGGTAGCGCAGGAAAGACCAGCCCGATTGCAGGTGGCGCAACAGGCTGTGGGACTTGTACTGGGTCATCACACCCACCCGGCGGATGCCGGAGTTGATGCAGTTGGAGAGCACGAAGTCGATGATACGGAATTTGCCGCCAAAGTGGACGGCGGGCTTGGCGCGGTTATCGGTCAACTGCTTCAGGCGGCTGCCCCGTCCCCCTGCGAGCACCAAGGCCATACTCTGATTCAATAGTTGCCGTGCTTTGGCGGTGTCTACGGGTTCTAGCAACATATCTACCTCTGCTCTGTTGGGGCTGTTTTCAACCCATCTTCGCTTTTTTTACAGACCATGAAAATGTTTTCACTCACATTTAGTTGCATTCCGCCGGCGCTTTATCGTGGAGTTGCGTGAGTACTCATGTTTTGCGCCAGCGACTTGGTTAGAATTTCTACATCATGAACATCATCAAGGATGAAACGATGTTGAATAAACATGAGGGAAACCTGCTGCTGGTCAGCGCACTGGTCTGCATTCCCATGCTGCTGTTGCAGGGAGTGCTGCTCGCCCCCCCCGCCTCACCGCTCACCCTGCTGCTGGTCCTGATGACCACCCTGACGGGATTCGCCCTGCTGCTCTTTCTCACCCACAGCGTGCGCCGTGGAGAAAAGGCGAGGCAGGAGCAACGCTGGCTGCTGGCGCTGCAGCAGCGGGATCCCGCCATGCTCGACAGCGTACAGGCACAAACGGCTCTGCGCCAGCTCCTTGCGTCCTTCAATGAGGCCGAGATCGATGCCCACCGCCAGATCACCGAATTGCACAATCAGGCGACCCGGGACGAGATGACGGGCCTTGGCAACCGCCACGCCTTCCGGCGCGATCTGACCGAGCTGCTGCAACAGGAAAACACCCAGACCGCCATCCTGGTGCTCATCCGCGCCACCGAGCTCGGGACCCTCAACGCCCAGCGCGGCTTCCAGTCCGGAGATGCCTACATCCGGGACATCGCCGCCCTCATCAGCCACACCGTCAGCCGCTTCCCGGGCCACCGGGTCTATCGCATCTCGGGGGCCGATTTTGCCGTCCTGCTGCCCCCCCTGGCCCAGATCCCGCCCCATCTGCTGGGACGGGATCTGAAGCTCGCCTTCGATCGCTATCAGCACGATCACGAGCTCGAGAGCGCCGCCTACTCGGGCATGACCCGCTTGAGCAGCGAGCAGAAGATAGAGGCCATTCTGGCCCGGGCGGATCTCGCGCTGGCCCGCGCCCAGACAGAGGTAGTCAATGGCTGGGCCATCCAGCAGAACGACGAGGTGGTCGAAGTGCAGGGTCAGCGTCACTGGACCCAGGTGCTGACCGATCTGCTGGAGCAGGAGAGCGTCAACTTCACCTGCCAGCCCATCCAGCCCCTGCATCGCGGCATGCTCGCCTATCACGAGATCTATCCCCGCTTTTGCAGCAGCGACGGCACCGTGCTGCCAAGCGATACCCTGCTCGCCATGGCGCAGCGGCTGGACATGGTACTGCGCCTGACCCAGATAGTGATCCGCCACGTCATCCGCCAATACCGCGCCTTCGGAGGCCACAACAGCCGATGGGGTCTCAATCTGCCAGGCTCCCTGCTGCAAAACAGCGCCTTTCTCATCTGGCTGGATCACCAGTTGCAAAAAGACCCCGACATCGGGGCCAACCTGGTGTTCGAGCTCGACGAGGAGCACCTGGAGCGCAACCTGACCGGGTCCAGGCGGCTGTTCGAGCTGCTCAGGCGCCACGGCAGCCGCTCGGCCATCTGCAACTTCGGCAAGGGGATCGGCTCCTTCAGCCTGTTTCGCGAGCTCAAACCCGACTACATCAAGCTGGACCCCGGACTCATCACCGAGCTGGAGCAGGATCTGACCAATCAGCAGTTCGTGCGGATGATCGTCGACGTCTCCCATCGCATGGGCTGCCTGGTGATCGCGGAAGGGGTGGAACAGATAGGCCAGAAGCAGATGCTGCAGAGCATGTATGTGGACGGCTTGCAGGGCTACCTCATCGCCCGGCCCCAGGAGCTGGGACCGGAGATCGGTCAGATGGGGATCTTCACGGAGACGGTTTCAGCTTCAACAGGGTCAGAATGATGTCGTTGAGCTGGCGATAGCGCTCCAGCTCCTTCTGATCGTAACGGGTCGCCAGCATGGTCGGGTTGTGGCGATGCTTGAGGTAGCGGTTGATCTGCAGGCGGTTGAACCCGGCCACCTTGTAGATCTGGCCGAGCAGGGCATTGAGCTCGTCGTCCGCCAGCCCGGCCCGGGTCAGGTAATCGGGTTGGGACGGGCTCTCCTGGCGGGCCGTGACCTTCTCCAGCTGGCCACGCTCCTGCAAATAGGTGAGCCACTGCTCCACGTAGAGCGGCTTGCAGCCCCCCAGCAGATTGAAGTAACCCACGGCATCGCAGCGGCACCCGCTCAGCAGCACCAGGGCCAGCTCGTCGCTGTCACACTGAAAGCTCACCGGGCCGCTCTGGCTCCAGTCCAGCGCCTGCACCTGGATCCTCCCCTGCGCCCCCGCCTTCGTGGTCA
>NZ_JAPCIQ010000155.1:0-5556 GCF_027707405.1 Aeromonas sp. QDB68
CAGCCTTGCCCCCTCAACTCAAATCCAATTTATGAATAATCAGTCAAAAAAGTGCTTATCTGAACAGCATTGCGGCAGTTGCCGGGCGTTTTTTTGTGGGCGCAGCACTTGGCCGGGCCGCGGGGGATCAGATGCCGGAGCCGTCGCTCTCGCCACCTTCCTCATGCAGGCCGCACTCGCGCTTGAGGCCGAAGAAGCGGGTCTGCTCCTCGCTCATGCCGGGCTCCCACTTGGCGGTGGTGTGCACGTCGCCGACCGAGAGGTAGCCCTGCTCCCACAAGGGGTGGTAGGGGAGGTCGAACTCCTTGAAGTAGTAGAAGACGTCCTTGTTGCTCCAGTCGATCACCGGCAGGAACTTGAAGCGACCGCGCTGGATGGCCAGCACCGGCAGCTTGCCCCGGCTGCCGGACTGCTCACGGCGCAGGCCCGAGAACCAGGTGCGGGCACCCAGCTCGTTCAGGGCGCGGTCCATGGGCTCCACCTTGTTGAGCTGGTTGTAACGGGTGATCCCCTCCACCCCCTGCTCCCACAGGAGGCCGAAGCGAGCCTCCTGCCAGGCCGGGCTGAGTTCGGCCCGGTAGATCTTGAGGTTGAGCGCGAGACGCTCGGTCAGTTCGTCGATGAAACGGTAGGTCTCGGGGAAGAGATAACCGGTGTCGGTCAGCACCACGGGCACGTCGGCCCGCTCGCGGCTCACCAGGTGCAGCATGAGCGCCGCCTGGATGCCGAAACTCGACGACAGCACATGCTCCCCCGGCAGGTTGGCCAGGGCCCAGCGCACCCGCTCGGGGGCGCTCATGGCGTCCAGCTCCCGGTTGAGGGGGGCCAGCGCCTCGACCTGCTCCTCCCGGCCCAGGGCCAGGAGGGCGTCGAGGTCGAGCCGGCCGTCGGCGGTGCGCGCCAGCCGGGCTGTATCAGTCTGTTCAGGCTGCATAGAAGTCCCTCGCGGAGTCGATAACCGGGGCGATGATCCCGGCGCGAATGACAAAATCGCCGAAGCACTCGTCCGGGTTGCGATCCTTGGCCCAGCGGCCGATCAGGGCGTCCAGTTCGGCCAGGATCTGCGGCTCGGTGATGTTCTCAAGATGCAGGCGCGGGATGCGGGTCCCCTCGAGGTTGCCCCCCAGGTGCAGGTTGTAGCGACCCGGCGCCTTGCCCACCAGACCCACTTCCGCCAGCATGGCGCGGCCGCAGCCGTTGGGGCAGCCGGTGACCCGGAAGATGATGGCGTCATCCGCCAGGCCGTGCTTGGCCAGCAGCCCCTCGATGTCGGTGACGAAGGCAGGCAGCATGCGCTCGGCCTCGGCCATCGCCAGGGGGCAGGTAGGCAGGGCCACACAGGCCATGGACTGCTTGCGCTGCTCGCTCACGCCGTCATCCAGCAGACCGTACTGACGCGCCAGGGCCTCAATGCGGGCCTTCTCGCCGGCAGGCACGCCCGCGATGATGAGGTTCTGGTTGGCGGTGAGGCGGAAGTCCCCCTGATGCACCTTGGCGATCTCCAGCATGCCGGTCTTGAGGGGCTTGCCCGGGAAGTCCAGCAGGCGGCCGTTCTCGATAAACAGGGTCAGGTGGTGCTTGCCGTCGATCCCCTCCACCCAGCCGAAGCGATCGCCACGGCTGGTGAATTCATAGGGGTGAACCGGCCCGAACTGGATGCCGGCGCGGTTCTCCACCTCGGCCTTGAAGGCCTCGACCCCCACCCGTTCAAGGGTGTACTTGGTCTTGGCGTTCTTGCGGTTGACCCGGTTGCCCCAGTCGCGCTGGGTGCTGACCACGGTGGCCGCCACCTCCAGCACGTGGGAGAGCGGAATGAAGCCAAAGTCGCTCGCCTTGCGCGGGTAGGTGGTGGTGTCGCCGTGGGTCATGGCGAGACCGCCCCCCACCAGCACGTTGAAGCCCACCAGCTTGCCGTGTTCGGCAATGGCCACGAAGTTGAGATCGTTGGCGTGGATGTCCACGTCGTTGTGGGGCGGGATGACCACGGTTGTTTTGAATTTGCGCGGCAGGTAGTTGGAGCCCAGGATCGGCTCCTCGTCACCCCCCAGCTTCTCGCCATCCAGCCAGATCTCCACGTAGGCGCGGGTCTTGGGCAGCAGGTGCTCGGAGATCTTCTTGGCCCACTCGTAGGCCTCCTGGTGCAACTCGGACTCCACCGGGTTGCTGGTGCAGAGCACGTTGCGGTTCACGTCCCCCGCGGTGGCGATGGAGTCGATACCTGTGCTGTTGAGGGTCTGGTGCATCAGCTTGATGTCGCGCTTCAGTACCCCGTGGAACTGGAAGGTCTGGCGGGTGGTCAGGCGGATGCTGCCGTACATGCTGTGTTCTTCGGCGAACTTGTCGATCACCTGCCACTGGGCCGGGGTGATGATGCCGCCGGGCAGGCGGGCGCGCAGCATGACGTTGTGCAGGGGCTCCAGCTTCTGGGCGGCGCGCTCCGGGCGGATGTCGCGGTCATCCTGCTGATACATGCCGTGGAAGCGGATCAGCTGGAAGTTGTCGCCGTTGAAGCCGCCGGTGAGCGGGTCCTGCAGATCTTCGGCGATGGTGCCGCGCAGGAAGTTGCTCTCGCGCTTGAGGCGTTCGTTGTCAGCCAGCGGCCCTTCGACCGGTCCCGGAATAAGTTGTTTGCTCATCAATAGACATCCCTTTGATAACGTTTGGCACGACGCAATTCGCTCAGATACTCTTCTGCTTCCTCACGGCTCTTGTGGCCGTGTTCCGCAATCACTTCCAGCAGGGCTTCCTGCACATCCTTCGCCATGTGGTTGGCGTCGCCACACACATAGAAGTGAGCGCCTGCTTCCAGCCACTGGTAGAGCTCAAGCCCTGCCTCGCGCAGGCGGTCCTGCACATAAATCTTGTTGGCCTGATCCCGGCTGAAGGCCAGGGAGATCCTGGACAGCAGGCCCGATTTCACATAACGCTGCCACTCCACCTGATAGAGGAAGTCCTGGGTGAAGTGGGGGTTGCCGAAGAAGAGCCAGTTCTTGCCCTCTGCCCCCTGTGCTTCCCGCTCCTGCAGGAAGGCGCGGAACGGGGCAATGCCGGTGCCCGGCCCCACCATGATGACGGGGGTGTCGGGATTGGCGGGCAGGCGGAAGTTGTCGTTGTGCTCCACGAACACCCGGACCTCGGCATCTTCCGGCAGACGGTCCGCCAGATAGGAGGAGGCGCCGCCGCTTCGCACTGTGCCATCTTCTTGGCGGTAGCGCACCACGCCGACGGTCAGGTGCACCTCTTCTTCCACCTCGCTCTGGGCGGAGGCGATGGAGTAGAGGCGGGGGGTGAGGGGGCGCAGCAGTGGAATCAGTTGATCGGCACTCAAGGAAGCCGGGAAGCGTTTCAGTACATCCACCACTTGAGCAGAGGCGACCAGGGCGTTGACCTGGGCCTTGTCACCGGCCAGATCTTTGAGCGCCGCGTTGTCCGTGATCTCGGCGAGGCCAGTGATCAGGCCCCCGTGCAGCCGGGTCAGTTCGTAGTGACGGGTCAGCGCCTCGCGCAGGCTGCCATGGGGGGTAGCCTCGTCACCGGTCAGACCGGTCAGGGCCAGCACTTCCCCCACGAGATCGGCGTCGTTGTCGAACCAGATGCCGAGCGCGTCCCCCGGTTGATAGGTGATGCCGGACTCTTCCAGGTTGATCTCGATGTGACGGATGTCCTTGGTGGAGTCGCGGCCAGTGATCTTCTGGTTCACCGAGAGTCTGGCGGGGAAGGGGTTCTCCTTGTTGTACTGGCTGTGGCCGACGGCGGCCTGCACCGAGCCCGCCACGCTGGCTGTCGCGGCGCCGGCAGAGAGGGTGGCGGCGACCGCCGAAACGGCCTGCTCGCCCCAGGTCTTGGCGGCATCCTGATAATCCACATCGAGGCTAGCTAGCTCATGGATGCGCTCGGCCCCCGCTTTGGCGAGGAAACCATCGAAATCCTTGCCGGTCTGGCAGAAGAACTCATAGGAGCTGTCACCCAGCCCCAGCACGGCAAACTTGAGCCCTTCCAGCTTGCCGACCTTGCCTTTTTTAAGCTGCTCGAACAGATCGACGGCGCTCTCGGGGGGCTCCCCCTCCCCGTAAGTGCTCACTACCACCAGCAGGTGGCTCTCTTTCTTGAGCTGCTTGGGTTTGTAGTCCGCCATGGAGGTGAGGGTCACCGGCAGGCCGCGGGCCTCGGCCTGGGCCTTGATGGCGCTGGCCACGCCCTTGGCATTCCCGGTCTGGGAGCCGTAGAGAATGGTCAGGCTGCCGCCGGGAGCCGCGACTTCTGCGCCTGCGCTCGCCACGGGCTGGACGCCCGCCTGGGAGAGGCCGTAGAGATAACCGCTGACCCAGGCCAGTTGCTGGGTATTGAGGGTGGTGAGAACTTGGTTGAGCTGGCGCTGCTGTTCGTCAGAGAGCGGGCTCAGGGTGGGGGCTGTCAATGGCATCACACATGTCTTCCATGGTCTGATTTTTGGTCAGGGTAAGGGGTGTAATGAATAACAACAAAGAATAAAAATATCTTCTTTATGCGATTTATGAATTTATAAAGCCAAAATCCATCTCAGCCCCGGGGCGCCCGTGATATAAAAATGGCCTTGCCGAGCCCCCTGTCCCGGTGATCTCTCATGCCCCAAGGAGCAACCATGTCCCGTCTCTATCATGTCAACGCCTTCAGCCATCACCCCTTCGGAGGCAACCCCGCCGTGGTGGTGCTGGGGGAAGCGCGGCCCGACGCCGAGCTGCAGGCCATGGCAGCGGAGTTCAACCTCTCTGAGAGCGCTTTTCTGACCCAACTGGGGGAGGAGCATTACGGGTTGCGCTGGTTCACCCCGCAAGTGGAGGTGGACTTGTGCGGCCATGGCACCCTGGCGGCGGCCCATGTGCTGTGGCAGACGGGGGCGGTGTCGGAGGAGCTCCCCATCCGCTTCGCGACCCGCAGCGGCGAGCTGGTGGCCAGGCGCGAAGAGAGCTGGATCTGGCTCGACTTTCCGCGTATCTCTCTGGCTCCTCTTGAGCTGGATCCTGCCTATGGGGCTGCCCTCGGCTGCCAGCCGCTGCAAACCCTGGCGGCCGGGGCCAAGTTCCTGCTTGAGCTCGCCAGCGAGGAAGAGGTCCGCGCGCTCACCCCCGATTTTCACGCCCTGCGGGCGCTGCCGGGCCGGGGGATCATGGTGACGGCGCCATCGAGCCGGAAGGAGGACGACTTCGTCTCCCGCTATTTCGCCCCCTGGGTTGGGGTGGACGAGGATCCGGTGACCGGCTCCAACCACTGCGCCCTGGTGCCCTTCTGGGCAGAGCGGCTCGGCAAACGGCAATTGCGGGCCCGCCAGATCTCGGCCCGGGGCGGGGATCTCAGGCTGGAATTGCAGGAGGAGCGGGTGCTGATGGCGGGCCGGGCACTGACCCTGTGGCAGGGGGAGTGGCTGCTGCCGCCTGGCGTACCAGCGGACCGATGACCGCTCGTCACGGTGTGACTTCTGCATAAAAAAACGCCCCGTAATTGCGCAATGCTGTTCACTTAAGCGGAGCCGCATTGCGATTTACCGGAAAACGGGTCTTTGATATCTTCACCGCCCTG
>NZ_JAPCIQ010000156.1:0-5520 GCF_027707405.1 Aeromonas sp. QDB68
TTCCATGATGGCCTCTCCTGAAAGAAAAACACCCTGTCAGCGTACCGCTCACAGGGTGGGGGTGACCATCTCATTAGGCCCGCATGTGCGGGCCTTTTGCATGGCATAAAGGGCGGGGCTATTCCCGCTCCTTGACGTAGGGGGTGCCGAGGGCCTTGGGGGCTACCGCCTTGCCGATGAAACCGGCCAGCAGGAAGACCGTCAGGATGTAGGGCAGCGCCTCGATGGCCTGCACCGGGATCGGGAAATCGCCGATGCTGACCCCTTGCAGCCGGATGGCGACCGCGTCGAGGAAGCCGAACAGCAGACAGGCCGCCATGGCGTTCCAGGGGCGCCACTTGCCGAACACCAGGGCCGCCAGCGCCATGAAGCCCTTGCCCGCGCTCATGTTGGGGATGAACTGGGCGGTCTGGGCCACCGCCAGATAGGTGCCCCCGATCCCCGCCAGCAGGCCGCCGATGATGAGGGCGGTGTAACGCATGCGCACCACAGAGATGCCTGCGGTGTCGACCGCCGCCGGAGCCTCGCCCACCGCCCGCAGCCGCAGGCCGAAGCGGGTGCGGAACAGCACCCACCAGGCCAGGGGCACGGCGGCGAAGGCCACGTACTCCAGCAGGGAGTGACCGCTCAAGAGCTCGCTGTAGAGCTGGCCGATGACGGGCACGTCATAGAGCTCCTTGGCATAGGGCAGGTCGATGGGGGCGAAGCGGGCCGCGCCGGAGAGCGCCGGGGTCTGGCCGCCCTGATCGAACCAGTAGCGCCCCAGGGTCACGGTGAGACCGGCCGCCAGGATGTTGATGGCCATGCCGCTCACCACCTGATCACCCCGGTGGGTGATGGTGGCGAAGCCGTGCAGCAGGGCGAACAGGATGGAGATCCCCACCCCGACCCCCAGCCCAATCCAGGCGGAACCGGTGACGGCGGCGGCCGCCGCACTGGCGAAGGCGGAGGCCAGCAGCTTGCCCTCCAGGGCGATGTTGACCACCCCGGAGCGTTCACAGAACATCCCGGCCATGGCCGCCAGGATGAGCGGAGGCGCGGTACGAATGGTCGCGTCCAGCATCAGGATCAGCATTTCGAACATGATCAGGCTCCTTTCACTTGGGCGGCCGGGCGGTTGGCAAAGGCCAGATAGGCCTGCTCGATGCGCGGGCGCAGCATGTGCTCCAGGGCGCCGCAGAACAGGATTACCAGACCCTGCAGCACCACGACGATGTTGCGGTCCACCCCGAACTCGAAGCTGAGCTCGGCGCCGCCCTGGTAGAGGAAGCCGAACAGCAGGCTGGCGATGATAACGCCGACCGGGTGGTTGCGGCCCATCAGGGCCACCGCGATGCCGGTGAAGCCGAAGCCTTCCACGAAGTTGAGCTTGATCTGGTGCAGCTCACCCTGCAGCACGTTGAGGGCGAAGAAGCCCGCCAGCATGCCGGAGATCACCATGGCCAGGATCACCACCTTGGGATAGGAGATGCCCGCGTAGGCGGAGGCACTCTGGCTGGCGCCGACCGAGCGGATCTCGTAGCCCCAGCGGGTATGCCAGATGAAGACCCACACCAGGGCCGCACAGATCAGCGCCCAGAAGAAGCTGATGTTGAGCGGGCTGTTCGGCACCGTCACGCCGACCGCCGCCAGCAGCTCGCTCATCTTCGGCAGCCAGCTCGCCATGGCGAACACCTTGCTCTCGGTGGCCATGGATCCTGGCGGCTTGAAGACGTCGACCAAGAGGTAGGCCATCAGGGAGGCGGCGATGAAGTTGAACATGATGGTGGTGATGACGATGTGGCTGCCCCGCTTGGCTTGCAGCCAGGCCGGGATGAAGGCCCAGGCCGCGCCGAACAGACCGCCGGCGATGATGGCGAGCGGCAGTAAGAGGGCGAACGGCAGCACGTCCCCGAGCAGCAGACAGACCAGACCGACCCCGAGGCCGCCGATATAGGCCTGCCCCTCACCGCCGATGTTGAACAGGCCGGCGTGGAAGGCCACCGCCACCGCCAGACCGGTGAAGATGAAACCGGTGGCGTAGTAGAGGGTGAAGCCTATCCCCTCGCCGGTGCCGAAGGCGCCGTACCACATGATTTCGGCTGCCTCGATGGGGCTGATGTCGAGGTAATAGAACAGGATGGCCGACACCAGGAAGGCCAGCAGGATATTGACTGCGGGCAGTACGCCCACGGATATCCAGGCAGGAACACGTGCTTGGCTCATGAATGGGCCTCCTTGATATCGTCGGGGACTGGTGTGTTGACCATCATCAGGCCGAATCCGTTACAAGTGGTTGTGACCTTCATGATGTGGCTCCTTGTGATTGGCTTGCCGCCACGTCGTCAGGAACTATGTTCGCCATCATCAGGCCGATGGTGCGTTCATCCGCCCTGGCGCCGTCCAGCTCGCCGACGATGCGGCCATCGGCGATGACCAGAATGCGGTCGGAGAGGCTCATGATCTCGTCCAGCTCCACCGACACCAGCAGCACCGCCTTGCCCTTGTCGCGCATGGCGATGATCTGCTGGTGGATGTACTCGATGGCGCCGATGTCGACGCCCCGGGTCGGCTGGCCGACCAGCAGCACATCCGGGTCCTGCTCCACTTCCCGGGCGATCACCAGCTTCTGCTGGTTGCCGCCGGAGAAGTTGGCGGTCTTGTGCTCCGGGCTCGGCGGGCGCACGTCCCACTTGTCCATCTTGGCCTGGCAATCCTGGCGGATCGCCTCCTTGTCCTGCAGCCAGCCCTTGTTGTACTGGGCACGGCGGTGATAGCCGAGGATGAAGGCCTCTTTCGCCTCGAAGCGGTTGATGAGCCCCATCTTGTGTCTGTCTTCCGGGATGTGGCCGAGGCCGAAGTTGCGCACCTGCTCCGGGTCGGCCGGGTGGCTCTGGCTTACCTCGTGGCGCTGCGCCCCGGCGATGGTGAAGCCGCCCTTGCTGGGCTTGAGGATGCCGCCGAGCATGCTGAGCAGCTCGGACTGGCCGTTGCCGGAGACCCCGGCGATGCCGACCACTTCCCCTGCCCGCACCTCGAAGCTGACGGATTTGACCCGTTCCACCCCGGCGTCATCGACGTAAGAGAGGCCCTCGACCTTGAGCTTGGCCTCGCCCGGCTGGGCGGTGCCCTTGTCGACCTTGAGGCGCACCTTGCGGCCCACCATCAGTTCGGCGAGCTGCTCCTTGTCGGTGTCTTTGGTGGCGACATGGGCCACCATCTCCCCCCGGCGCATGATGGAGACCTGATCCGTGATGGCCAGGATCTCCCGCAGCTTGTGGGTGATGAGGATGACGGTGGCGCCCTGATCCCGCAGCTTTTTCAGCACCTCGAACAGGTGATCCGCCTCTTGCGGGGTCAGTACCCCGGTGGGCTCGTCGAGGATCAGGATGCGGGCACCGCGATAGAGCGCCTTGAGGATCTCGACCCGCTGTTGCAGGCCCACCGGCAGATCCTCGACCTTCTCGTGCAGCGGCACCTCGAGACCATAGTCCCGTGCCAGCTCGCCCAGCAGCTTCTCGGCGGCCGCCAGGCTCTTGCCCAGGCGCCAGCCGTTCTCGGCCCCCAGGATGACGTTTTCCAATACGGTAAAGTTGTTCACCAGCATGAAGTGCTGGTGCACCATGCCCACGCCTGCGGCAATCGCATCTTGGGAGCCATGGGGTTTGAACGGATTCCCGTCGATCAGCATCTCGCCTCTGTCGGCGTGGTAGAAACCGTAAATGATGCTCATCAGGGTCGACTTGCCGGCGCCATTTTCGCCGACGATGCCGTGAATGCTGCCTTTACGAACCTGAAGGTCGATCTGCTTGTTGGCGTACACGTCGCCGAACCGCTTATCGATACCCCTTAATTCGATGGCATAGCGATCTGTCTGGTCCATGATGCAGTCCTTGCGGGTCATGAAGTAGAGACTAAAAACCGGCCCGTGCGGGCCGGTCATCACTGGTTGAGAGTCGTAGCAGGGACTCAGTACTTGCAGGAGTTGTCGCTCATGTAGTCGTGCACCTTGATTTTGCCGGCGATGATGTCGGCCTTGATGCTCTCGACCTTGGCTTTCATTTCCGGGGTGATCAGCTTGGCGTTGTTCTCGTCCAGCGCCCAGTCAACCCCGCCTTCGGCCAGACCCAGGGACTGGATGCCCGGCTTCCAGCTGCCCTTGGCGGCGTCATCCCAGCTCTTGTACGCGGCCAGACCCACGGACTTGACCATGGAGGTCAGCATGGTGCCCGGTTGCAGGTGGTTCTGGTTGGAATCCACACCGATGGCCAGCTTGCCTTCGTCCTTGGCAGCCTGATAGACACCGATCCCGGTGCCACCGGCGGCGGCATAGACCACATCGGCGCCCTTGGCGAACTGGGACTTGGCCAGTTCTGCACCCTTGGCCGGGTCGGCGAAGGCTGCCGGGGTGGAGCCGGTCATGTTCTGATAGACGTCGATCTTCGGATTGATGTACTTGGCGCCTTGCTCATAGCCGCACTGGAACTTGCGGATCAGCGGGATGTCCATGCCGCCCACGAAGCCGACCTTGCCGGTCTTGGAGGCGATGGCTGCCAGGGCACCCACCAGGAAGGAACCTTCATGCTCCTTGAAGATGAGGGACTGGACGTTCGGCTTGTCGACCACCATGTCGATGATGGTGAACTGGGTGTTCGGGAACTCGGTGGCGACTTTCTCTACTGCGGAACCCATGTTGAAGCCGACGGCGACGATGGGGCCGTTGCCACGGCTGGCCAGACGACGCAGGCCCTGCTCGCGCTGGGCTTCGTTCTGGGGTTCGAACTCCTTGACCTTGACGCCTTTGTCCTTGTTGTAGACTTCGACGCCGTTGCGGAACACGGCTTCGTTGAAGGACTTGTCGAATTTGCCTGCGGTGTCATAGATGACGGCGGGCTCGGAGGCTGCCTGGGCGGACAGGGCAGCGAGGGTGAGGGCGGCCACGGTGGCCAGCTTGAGCACTTTAGTCACGATCGTATCCTTGATTGTTATGTGAGGGTCCACAACCTGTCTTGGCAGGTCATAAAGCACGCTGGCTAACTGTAAGTGAGCCAGCCCGTTGGTCAAGGGGATCATAGAGGAAAAACGTTTGCGTTAACGGTTTGAAATATAAGCAAATTGCCTTATAAGTGTTTGTTTTATGGTGTTTTTGCAGAATTAAATTCCGGGATTAATAGGGCTCGATCGACATTTGTGTTTGGATTCATGACGTTAGGCGCAACCGTTTTCCTCCCCTGATGAAAAAACTGGCTTCCATCGGCACCAGCCCTGCGGCCTCATCGACGCCATGTTGGCGGGCGGGCTGGCTGAGCGCCAGGAGGTCCGCCCGAGGTGTGACAGCCCAAGATGGATGGCTTTTTCCCCTCCCAGGGTCGTCGTCTGTGGCCGTTTTTCCTGCTCGCTCGGGGCCTGCGTGATGGCAAGCACACTCATATGGAAATGCATTGGTGTTTGTCATATGGATACGCTAAATAACTGATCCCAATAGTGCTACACCTTCGCTGTGCCATAGCCATTCCCCGGGAAAGGAGACACGGTATCCAT
>NZ_JAPCIQ010000157.1:0-5476 GCF_027707405.1 Aeromonas sp. QDB68
GGCGGGAAGTGAATGTACCACGTTGCTTGCATGAGGCGCTGGGGCGCCCCATGCAACACGTAATTGGGACATAGCCACAAAAAAAGGGTGGCTTGCGCCACCCTGTCGTTTTTGCCGGTGTCGGGGCAGGGCCCCGCCGGATCACGGGTCTGCTTCGGCAAACCGCTTCATTACGTCGCCTTACTGGTTTGCTTCTGCGAACAGCTTGATCATCTCGACTTACTGGTCTGCTTCGGCAAACGGCTTCATCACTTCGATTTACTGGTTTGCTTCTGCGAACTGCTTCATCACTTCGACTTACTGATTTGCTTCTGCGAACTGCTTCATCACCTCTGCGTGCTTGATCATGCCGTCGGCACGCAGACCAAGGTTCTTCACGAACTCGGCCTTCTTGGCCGGATCTTCAATCTTGTCGTAGCGCTGTTGCAGATGGGCCTGGATCTGTTCCGGGGTCATGTTCTTCATGCGGGCCATCTTGTCGTGGCGGCCGCCATGATGCTTGCCGCCCATCATGCCGGTACCGTCCATGGGGCAACCGGTCGCCGTGGCCTGGGTCGGTTGCGCGGTGGAGACCGCCTCGCTGGCGGCATAGGCGCCCAGCGGCAGGCCGAGGATCAGGGTGGCGGTCAGCAGGGTCTTGGTCAGCTTTTTCATGGGTAACTCCTGTCGGATGTGTACGGGTAGAGGCTCTTTCGCCTTGGTATCCAGTAAACACCGTGGAAGTGTCTGAAATTTGCCAGTAGAGGCCTATTTTGTAGCAGAGTGTGGCACAGGGGCGTGTTGGCACACTTTGACACAACCCGCCCGGTTGATTTTCGTATAATCGCCCCAGCCCGATAACGGAGAGATGATGATGAACCAAGGCAGCCCTCATATTCTGGTGGTCGATGACCACAGCGAGATCCGCGATCTGCTCAAGCGCTTTCTGGAGCAGCATGGCATGCGCGTCAGTTGCGCCCGCGATGGTAAAGAGATGAAGCGGCTGCTGGATGAGCGGGAGTTCGACCTGCTGGTGCTGGATCTGATGATGCCGGGGGAGGATGGCCTCACCCTGTGCCGCGAGCTCAGGGTCAAATCCCGTCTGCCGATCATCATGCTGACCGCCATGGGGGAGGAGACGGACCGCATCATCGGCCTGGAGATGGGGGCGGACGACTACCTCTCCAAGCCGTTCAACCCGCGGGAGCTGCTGGCCCGCATCAAGGCGGTGATGCGCCGCACCCAGGCGGAGAGCCTGCCCGTGCCGGAGACCCTGACCCGGGATCTGCGCTTCGATCGCTGGCTGCTCGACGTCAATCGCCGCGAGCTGGTGGACGAGGAGGGGGTGGGGATGAGCCTCTCCACCGCCGAGTTCGATCTGCTCAAGGTGTTTCTGGAGCGGCCCCAGCGGGTGCTGAGCCGGGATCAGTTGCTGGATCTGGCCCGTGGCCGGGAGGCGGTGGCCTTCGATCGCGCCATCGATACCCTGGTGAGCCGATTGCGGCGCAAGCTGGAGCGGGATCCCAAGAATCCCGAGCTCATCAAGACCATCTGGGGTGGCGGTTACCTGTTCGCCGCCGACGTGACCCAGGAGTGAGGCCGACATGATCAAGCGCGTCTTCGCCAGGCTGCTGCCCAAGGGGTTGACCGGCCAGATAGTGCTGGTGGCCCTGGCGGGGCTGGTGCTGATCCAGCTGCTCAGTATCCAGATCTACCGTTCGGACAGGGAGGAGGCCCTCGGTTACGTCAACAGCCGCAACGCCATGCAGCGGATCATCTCCGTGGTGCGCCTGCTCTCCCTCTCTCCTCCTTCCCTCTATCACGAGATCCTCAAGGCGAGCCGCAGCGAGACCCTGCTGCTTCGTCTGGCCGACGAGCCGTTGCAGCCGGACAACCGCAGCCCCCGCTTCGAGAAGCTGGTGCGGGCCAAGCTCGGCTATCCATCCTCCCTAGCGGTGGAGATCAGCGCCGAGCTGAAGCAGGACATCCAGCGCAGCCGGGCCTGGCAGCACCACAACCGCATGATGAAGGATCGCAACGGCATGCCGCCGCCCCAGGACATGCGGCTCTACGGCTCCATCGAACTGCCCAACGGCGGCTGGCTCCAGTTCAGCTCCCTGGTGGACAAGGAGACGGCGAGCTGGTCCTGGCAGACTACCCTCAACCTGCTGCTGGTGGCGAGCCTGGTGATCGGCCTGATGATCTGGCTGTTCCGCCGGGCGACCCGTCCCCTCAAGCAACTGGCCGCCAACGCCGACAGGCTGGGGCGTGGTGAGGACATCGAGCCCCTGCGTGAGGAGGGGCCCACCGAGATCCGCGAGTCCATCCAGGCCTTCAACCGGATGCACACCCGGCTCGATCGCTTCGTGCAGGACAGAACCCGGATGCTGGCCGCCATCTCCCACGACCTGCGCACCCCCATCACCAGCCTGCGGCTGCGCAGCGAGTTTCTGGCGGACGGGGAAGACAAGGAGCGCTTCCAGCAGACCCTGCAGCAGATGGAGCAGATGCTGGCGGCGACCCTGAGCTTTGCCCGGGAGGAGGGGCAGCAGGAGGCGACCCGGGAGCTGGATCTGGTCAGCCTGCTGGAGAGCCTGTGTGACGACTATGCCGACATGGGCCAGCCCGTCACCTGCCTGGCCGAGGGCAAGCAGGTTTACGCCTGCCGCGCCAACACCCTGCGCCGGGTGCTGCAAAACCTCATCGGCAACGCCATCAAGTACGCAGGGGGGGCCGAGGTCTCGTTGGTGCGCGGTGACGGCGAGTTGCTGATCCTGGTTCGCGATCAGGGGCCGGGGATTGCGGAGAGCCAGCTGGAGGAGGTGTTCAAGCCCTTCGTGCGCCTGGATGAAGCCCGCAACACCGAGTCTGGCAGCGTGGGACTGGGGCTCGCCATCGCCCGCACCCTGGTGCACCAGCACGGCGGTGAGCTCAGCCTTCACAATCGCCAGGAGGGGGGGCTGGAGGCGCGGATCAGCCTGCCCCTGTAAGGAACCTGACCAGGAAATGGGGCACCACCAGGGTGCCCTTTTTGCTCCCCGTGGCGAAAGGGAAGCAGGGCAACACGCCGGTCACCCGGAAACGGGCAACAAAAAACCCGCCGAAGCGGGTTTTTTCAATTCTTGCTGAGGCCCTTGCCCAAAGAGGGGAAGGTGCTCCGGCTTGAATTACTGCGGAACGACGTTCGCAGCAGCCGGGCCTTTCTGGCCTTGCTCGATGGTGAACTCAACGCGCTGACCTTCTTCCAAGGTTTTGAAACCGTTGGACTGGATGGCGGAGAAGTGAACGAACACGTCTTTGCTGCCGTCAGCCGGGGAGATGAAACCGAAGCCTTTCTCGGCGTTGAAGAATTTTACGGTACCAGTCATTTTGGACATGATAATTTCCTTGAGTAGTGATTAGTGAAACGCCACCGGAGCGGCAATCCATGATTTTTCGTCAGAAATACGTATGGGGAGCACTAAAGAAGGAGAATTATCTGGCAAGAATTATCGGGGATAACTGCCTGCACAAATCACTGCTTTAAGATGACTGCCTAACATAATCAGGTCTGAACTACCGAACCATCGAAAACGATTAGAACACGCACACCCTGTCATGGCAATCTTTATCTTGGTATTCGTTTCAGTCAGTGATGGCTGGATAGGCGTTTTATCCGGGTGTGCATCAGCTGCCAGGCGCCTCCTGCTGCCCTTTTCAGGGGCATGACATGACGCTCTGCCAGCCCCCTTTTTTGCAGCAGCGTCATCTGCGAGCATTCATGCTGCCGTTACCGTCTGCCACGGTATTTGTTGCTGACGGAATCGGACCAGCTGAAGGTGTCGGGCAGCACTTGGGCGCTGGCTCGCTCCTTGGCTTTTTCCCGCGCCAGTGCGGAAGCCGCCTTGGCGGCCTGGGCGCGATCGGCGGCGATCTTCTGGCGTCCTGCCTCGCGGATCTTGTTGCGCTCCCCGTTGGTCAGGGTGTGATCGGCATTGGCCTGGGCCTTTTGCACCAGCAGGGCAATCTCGGCTTTCTCGGCCTCGGTCAGATCCTTCATTTCCAGCTTCTTCATGACGCGCTCCTGCGATCGTTGAATGCCCACCCTAACACACATCCATCGGAGACAGGCTGACCATCCGTCCCCGGATGCCAAAAGTGTCGCTCGGTCGTCATTTCCGAGGGGAGCACGCGACGGGAACGCCTGGCTGACAGGCGCTGCCGGGAGGCTGGATCCCGGTGGAAGATTGGGAGTATGCTGAGGCCAGTGCGATCCCCGATCGTCACTGTTGGCGTACTGAAATCCACGATTCGGCTGACATGCTGGAACACCCGTTCCAACTGTCCAGGTAACCTTTTTGGAGTCTGATGATGAGCAACAAAGAACAGCATCACGGCAAAGATGCCAAGAAAAAACCGCAGATGTCACTGAAAGAGAAACGCGAAGCCAAACGGCAGAAAGCAGAGCTGAAAAACGGCAGCGCGATGAAGTAACGCTCCATCCACTGCGGCTCCCCGGAGCCGGTATCAAGCCAGTCCATCATGGGCTGGCTTTTTTGTCTCCGGCAGTAGAGGTGGTGCCATAGGCGGCAAAAATTCGCTCATAGCGCCCGTCCGCCTTCATCTTGGCGAGCTGTCTGTCGAACCATTGCCGGTGGCCCGCCTCGCGAAAGGCGAAGTGGTAGTGAGTCGGGGGGAAGAGGTCGTGCTGTCTGACCTTGTCCTTGGGATAGCGGTCGTCCTCCTGGTCATCCCCGAGCAACTGAGCCAGATAGTAGTAGAACACCCGCTGTTCCAGGATCACGGCATCGGTGCGCCCGAGCAGGAGCCGCTGTACCTGTCCCTCCTGCCTCGCCACCTCTTCATAACGGGGATTCTGGTCGACGATGTCGGAGAAGGTCGTTCCCAGAATCTGCCGTGCACGCTGGAAGGCACTGACTCGCAGGGTCTGCAAATCCTTCATGGTGTGGACTGCCGTCGGCGCCAGGGTAAAGACCCGGTTGTGGAAGGTGATCACCGGCTGTGAGAGGTAGGCACTTTCCAGCATGCCGGGTTTGACGTTGATGATGGCGTCCAGCTTGCCTTCCTCCAGCATCCTGAAGGTGCGCTCCAGGGGAAGATAGACGACCTGCAGCTCATGGGGGCTGCCTGCGAAGGCCTCTCGCATGAGATCGAGTTCGATGCCCCTGTCTTCGTGGCTGATGACATAGGGAGGAATGGCAAAGCTGACTCCCACCCGCAGCGGCTCCGCAGCAAGGTGGCCGCCGAACATCAGCAGGGCGAGGCACAGCAGACGACTCAAGTGGTTCATGCAGGTTCCCGAAGGGAGAAATCGTCTCGATGATAGCCACAAGCCTGGACGAAGGGGACGTAAAGCGCGGGAAAGTGGCAGCAACATGGTCGTCGGGGGAGGTGAATGCGTCAGAAACAGGTAAAAAAAGGGTTCTTCGCGGGATCTTGGGGAAGTGGAAGTTGACAGACAGGGTGCTGGTAAACTGGCTGTCCAAACACACCACCA
>NZ_JAPCIQ010000158.1:0-5376 GCF_027707405.1 Aeromonas sp. QDB68
AAGGGTACCACCAATCAGCAGTTGGCCACCTCTCGCCATTCATCCATGAGTGTCGCACTTATTATCTGAATTCCCGATGTTCTATGGCATTATCGTCATTCACGATATTCCATATGAAATTGCCAAGCACCGTAATCACCCCCACCAGGACGCCATTCACGTGGCAGGCTGGGTCAGCCTGTTCACCCTGCACGTGCTCTGGCCCTTCCTCTGGATCTGGGCCACGATTTATCGCCCCGATCGCGGCTGGGGCTTCTCGCAACGCCTACAACATGACGAAACAGAGATCAGCGCACTCAAAGAGGAGCTGGCAGCACTGCAGGCTCGCATGACCACGCTCGAACAGACCGACAAATAGGTAACGCCCCATGGACCTGCTACTTATTCTCACCTATACAGCCCTCTGCATAGGTATTTTCAAGATCTTCAAGATCCCGCTCAACAAGTGGACCGTGCCGACCGCCGTGCTGGGTGGCGTCATCATCATCGGCACACTCATCATGCTGATGAACTACAACCACCCCTATTCCGAGCTGGCTCGCAACTATTATGTCTCCACCCCGGTCGTGCCCCTGGTCAAGGGACGTGTCACCGACGTCCCGGTCAAGCCCAACCAGCCGGTCAAGAAAGGGGATGTGCTGTTTCGCATCGACGCTGAGCCCTTCCAGGAGAAGGTCGCCAGCCTGACGGCGCGCCTCGCCTCCAACACCGATTTTCTGAAGGCTCTGGACGCCCGCCTGCGATCCGCCAGCCTGGACAGGGATCGCGCCCAGGAGCTGATGCGACGGGGCATCGGCAAACAGCGCGACCTCGACGTCACCCAGGCCAACGTGGATGACATCGTCGCCCAAATTGATCAGCAGAAAGCGACCCTCAATGACCTGGGTGCCCAGCTCAACATCGCCAAGTACGATCTGGAGCAGACCGTGGTCTACGCCCCGAGTGACGGTCATGTCGTACAGCTGGCATTGCGCCCGGGCATGATTGCCGCCCCCTTCATGTTCCGCCCCGTGATGACCTTCATTCATGAAGATGCCAATGCCTATGTCGGCTGGTTCTGGCAGAACAGCATGCAGCGGCTCAAGGCGGGTGACGAGGCCGAAGTCGTGCTCGACGGCATTCCGGGTCGCATCTTCAAGGCCAAGGTGCAGTCCGTTATCCCGGCCATGGCACCGGGCAATATCCAGGCACAGGCGGGTCTTATCGATCAGACCTCGGCCCAGGTACCGGGTCGCCTGCCCATCGTGCTCGAGATCACCGATCCCGAGTGGGCAAACTACCAGGTGATCGCGGGTTCCAGCGGTCAGGCCGCCATCTATACCGAGCACTTCCACCACGTGGCCATCATGCGCAAGATCCTGATGCGCATGGGTAGCTGGCTCAACTACCTGTTCCCCTTCCACTAAGTTCCCTGACCTGCACGGGCCGGCATCCTGCCGGCCCGCTTCCTGTCAGCGCGAGCCTCCCTCGCTGCATTTTTCCCGCAAGATCCCTATAATGGCGCCACCTTGCGCCACAGCCGTTCCCCATGTTCGTTCTCAGACCCTATCAGACCGACGCCGTCAACGCCGTCATCAGCCACTTTCGCAAACACCCGGATCCCGCCGTGGTGGTACTGCCCACCGGGGCCGGCAAGAGTCTGGTGATCGCCGAACTGGCCCGCAAGGCGCGCGGCCGGGTGCTGGTGCTGGCCCACGTCAAGGAGCTGGTGGAGCAGAACCACGCCAAGTACGAGGCGTGGGGGCTCAAGGCCGACATCTTCGCCGCCGGGCTGGATCGGAAGGAGGCGAGCACCCAGGTGGTGTTTGGCTCAGTGCAGTCGGTGGCACGCAATCTGGATGCCTTCGACGGGGCGTTTTCGCTGCTCATCATCGACGAATGCCACCGGGTCTCGCTCGATGACGACAGCCAATACCACCAGGTGATCGAGCATCTCAAGGCCGCCAACCCTGCCCTCAAGATCCTCGGGCTCACCGCCACCCCCTATCGGCTGGGGCTGGGCTGGATCTACCGGCGCCACTACCACGGCATGGTCAAGAGCCACGGCGAGCGGCTCTTCGGTGACTGCGTGTTCGAACTGCCCCTGCGCTTCATGGTGAAAAACGGCTACCTGACCCCGCCGCGCCTGGTGGATGCCCCCATCGTCCACTACGACTTCAGCAAGCTGGTGCCGCGGGAGAACGGCCTGTTCAGCGAGGCGCAGCTCAACGGCGAGATCAAGCGCCAGGAGCGGGTCACCCCCCATATCCTGAGCCAGGTGCTGGAGTATGCGGCCGACCGGCAGGGGGTGATGATCTTCGCCGCCACCGTCGAGCATGCCCGGGAAATTCATGGCCTGCTCGGTGCCAGAGGCCAGCAGGCCGCCCTCGTCACCGGCGAGACGCCGGGACCGGAGCGCGACGCTCTAATCAGTGCCTTCAAGGCGCGCGAGCTCAAGTTTTTGGTCAACGTAGCAGTGCTCACCACCGGTTTTGATGCCCCCCACGTCGACCTCATCGTGATGCTGCGTCCCACCGAATCGGTGTCGCTCTATCAGCAGATTGTGGGACGGGGCCTGCGCCTCTCACCCGGCAAGAGCGATTGCCTGGTGCTCGACTACGCAGGCAACAACTTCAACCTGTTTGCCCCCGAAGTGGGGGAGCCCAAGCCCCACGCCGGTACCGAGCCGGTTCAGGTACCCTGCCCCGCCTGCGGCTTTGCCAACACCTTCTGGGGCAAGACCGACGAGGATGGCAAGGTGATCGAGCACTACGGCCGCCGCTGTCAGGGACTGTTTGAAGATGACGAGGGCAACCGCGAGGAGTGCGACTACCGCTTTCGCGCCAAGATCTGCCCTGGATGCGGCGCTGAAAACGACATCGCCGCCCGCCGCTGCCAGAGCTGTGACCAGCTGCTGGTGGACCCTGACGACAAGCTCAAGGAGGCCCTCAATCTCAAGGACTGCATGGTGATCCGCTGCGCCGGTTTGACCCTGAGCCCTGGGCGCGGCAAGCAGGGGGAGCGGCTGGAGGTGACCTACCACGACGAGGATGGCCTGACCCTGACGGAGTACTTCCCCTTTCACTCCCGGGGTGCACAGCGCTTGTTTCAACAACGCTTTGTGCGTCATCATTGGCCCGCCCCGGGCCTGGAGCCCGAATTCACTACCCTGGCGAGCGTGATGCTCGCGGCAGACCAGTTCCGTCACCCGGATTTCGTCATCGCCCGCAAGTCGGGACGTTTCTGGCAGGTGAAGGAAAAAATATTCGATTACGAGGGGCGTTACCGGACTGCCAACGCCCCGGCCTGACCCCATGGCAGGCGATACCCGGCAGTCACCCGGTTTGATTATCGGGGCGGTTTCTGATGCCGCCCTTTCGTTCAGTTAGAGGATCCTATGCAGCGGCTGTTGATTGGTTTTTGTGCTCTCTTTTCTCTGGCGGTACAGGCCGCCCCGCTGACCCCGCCCAAGGGGGGCCAGTACGCCGTCATCGTACAGGGCAACAATGGGGTGGAATTTGCCCGTCACGCCGATGACATGATAGCCCCCGCCTCCACCATGAAGGTGTTGACCGCGCTCGCTGCACGCCTCGAACTCGGTGCCGACTTCCGCTTCGCCACCGACATCCAGGCCCAGCCCGGCGCCAAACAGGGCACTACCATCAACGGCGACATCTGGATCAACTTCGTCGGCGACCCGACCCTGTCGCGCATGGATCTGGTTGCCCTGTTCAAGCAGTTGGGCGTCACCCGCATTCAGGGCAACGTCTATGTCAACACCGGTGCCTACAACGGCTATGAGCGTGGCAACGGCTGGTCCTGGGGGGATCAGACCCTCTGCTTCGCCGCTCCCGTCTCCTCGGTCATCATCGACAAGAACTGCGCCTACGGCACCATCACCGCCACCCAGATTGGCAAGCCTGCGGTGGGCAACGTGGCCAGCGGCGTGCCCATCGGCATCGGCGCCGACAACGTGGAGGTGATGAGCTATGGCGACATGGCGCGCCAGTTCTGCGCTCTGGAAGTAGACATGGCCAAGGGCAACTTCTACGAGCTCAAGGGCTGCATCACCCCGAACAAGGATCCACAAGGGCTGCGCTTTGCCATCCATGACGTGGAGGCCTGGGGCTGGGACAACATCCGCTGGGCCATGAACCGCGCCGGGATCAGCCACGACGGCCTGCTGCGGGTCACCCATCAGGCCCCTGTCGGTGCCCAGACCCTGGCGACCCACTACTCTGTCTCCCTGCCGGTGATGCTCGCCAAGATGTTGAAAAAGTCCGACAACCTCTACGCCGATACCTTCCTCAAAACCGTGGGGCGTCACTACTACAACAAGCCGGGCAGCTATCGCAGCGGCACCATGGCGGTGCGCGCCATCCTGACCAAGCACGGCATTGACCTTGGCAACGCCACCCTGGCCGACGGCTCCGGCCTCTCCGCCCACAATCTCATCAGCGCGCGCCAGATGTTGTCGGTGCTGAACTTCATCCAGAAGAACGATGCCGAGATCGACTTCATCAAGCTGCTGCCAAGCTCCCAGGTGGACGGCACCCTGGCCTGGCGACGCAGCGTCACCGCTCCCATGATGAAGAACAAGGTGCACGCCAAGACCGGCACCATCACAGGTACGTCGAATCTCGCCGGCTTCATCGACACCGCCGGTGGCCAGCGCAAGGCCTTCGTGATGTTCCAGCGCGGTCTCTCCCAGGATCCGGCGACCCACGAGCGCTACCGCGCCAGCAAGGCGCCCTGGCCCTGGACCGTCTTCGAAAAAGGCGTGCTGGAGAGCATCTACCAGCAGCAACCCATCCAGATCGTCGAGCAGTGATAGACGGGCTGCCTTGCCGGCAAGGCGGCCCGATTCCCCGGCCTTGGGGGACGCTGGCGCCATCATCAGCAGTGGGCGCAATCGGAGATGGCGAATGGAAGCATCGCTATTTTCAGCTTTGACTGACAGGGCGCCAGGGCTATGCTGTGCCCAGCCTCATCTCAATGGCCTTCTTCAACGGCTTGTTTAATGGAGAGAAAAGATGTTTGTAGAGATTTTTGGTCGTCCCGGTTGCCCCTATTGCGTGCGTGCCAAGCAGATTGCCGAGCAACTGACCGAGGAGCGCGATGACTTCGAGTTCCGCTACGTGGATATCAACGTGGCCGGGCTGACCAAGGACGATCTCGCCGCCAAGGCGGGCAAGCCGGTCACCACTGTGCCGCAGATCTTCCTGGATGAGCAGCACATCGGCGGCTGCACCGATTTTGAGGCCTATGCCAGAGCCAATCTGGGTCTGTAAGCCCCGACACCATGAAAAAAGGCGCCTCTGGCGCTAATGCCAGTCAGTTAAGCCTGACTGGCATTGTTTTTACTAGGTTTTCTCGTCGCATACTTCTGTGGTTTGG
>NZ_JAPCIQ010000159.1:0-5332 GCF_027707405.1 Aeromonas sp. QDB68
ACGGGAAGTTTCGGCCCTTACGGATGCCCGGAAAACCTTAGCGTACGATTTTTTCCGAATTCTGCGGGCTCCCCTATTAGCGTAGAGAAAAGTGTTGGACCATTTTGAGTCGTGGTTATGCGTGAAGACTATAGCGTCAGTCCAGTATGATTTCCCAATACCCTGTAGCTATAGTTTCGATAGCTTCGAATCGGCATTGCAGGCGTATCCCCGTCAGCGGATTTCGAGCGGACGCCGTCGCTTGCCAACGTTGGTGTGAGACCGGCGGGCGAGATCGCCCCTGCCAACGCGACCGCTGAGAGGTCGACTCCTCAACCGCTTGGGCGCTTATCGCCTCCATCCGGATGCTCACCCGCCGAACAGCAATAAACCGCTATTTTCGATAAACTTCTGAATCCGGCTCCGAGGTATGGAAACTATGTCGTACCGCTATTGGATATGTTGCGCGCATACCTTCATAGTCTGACACGCGAAATCTTTAAATCCTGAGTATATTTCGGAAGAAATTTCGATCTGATCGATAAGACTTCAGGATACAGCAAGCTGGAGACACCGATGAAAGCCGTTGGTTACAAGGTTCCGGGACCCATCGCCGAGGACGCCTCTCTGGTCGACATTGATCTGCCTCGGCCTGTCGCTGAAGGAGGCGATATCCTGGTTGAGGTGAAGGCTGTCTCGGTCAACCCGGTCGACTACAAAATCCGCAGCAGCACGCCGCCCGCTGATGGCGATTGGAAAGTGCTGGGATGGGATGCGGCCGGGATCGTGCAAGAGGTCGGCCCCGACGTGACGCAGTTCGCGGTAGGCGACGAGGTCTATTATGCCGGATCGCTCATAAGGCCTGGCACCAATGCGGAGTTCCATCTCGTCGACGCCCGGATCGTCGGTCGTAAACCCGCGTCGCTCGACTGGGCGGAAGCGGCGGCGCTGCCACTCACGACGTTGACGGCCTGGGAAGCCATGTTCGATCGCCTGGACGTGACGAAGCCCGTTCCCGGGGCGGCGGCGATCCTCATCATCGGTGGTGCGGGTGGGGTCGGGTCGATCGCCATCCAGATCGCTCGACAGCGCACGGATCTCATCGTCATCTCCACCGCCTCTCGGCCGGAAACCCAGGAGTGGGTTAAAGGGCTTGGGGCTCATCATGTCATCGACCACTCTCGGCCGCTCGCGCCACAGATTGCCGAGCTCAACATCGGCGCTCCCGCTTTCGTGTTCTCGACCACGCATACCGAGCAGCATGCATCCGACATCGCCGAACTGATCGCCCCGCAAGGACGGTTCGGATTCATCGACGATCCCAAGGCGCTCGACGTCATGCTGTTCAAGCGCAAGGCAGTGTCGATCCACCACGAGCTGATGTTCACACGGTCGCTCTACGGCACGCCCGACATGGATGAGCAGGGCAAGATCCTCAATTCGCTGGCGGTGCTGGTGGACGACGGCAAAATTCGCACGACGCTAACCGAAAAATTGTCGCCAATTAATGCCGCCAATCTGAAGACGGTGCACGCACTGATCGAAAGTGGCGCGGCAAGAGGCAAGATTGTCCTCGAAGGCTTCTGATGACTGCCACCGCCGAACGTCTTTTCTAACCTCAAGAACGCCGGACGGATTACGCCACGGCGAAGGAAATTTCATGACGAAATCCATTGCCACCGCCTCGATCAACCGCGAAACCGCCGTCGCCCTCATCGACGCGGCGATCGCCGCGGCACGTACAATCGGCATCCCGGCTGCGGTCGCCGTCGTCGACGCCACCGGTAACCTGCGCGCGTTCGAGCGCACTGATGACGCGCCGTTTCTCACCGTCGATGTTGCCATCGACAAGGCTTGGAGTTCCGCCTCGTTTGGGTACCCCACCCATGTCTGGAACGACTATGTTTCGAACGATCCAAAAGTGGCGCCGCTGGCCTATCGCCCCCGGATGGTCGCTGTCGGCGGAGGCTATCCGATCCTGGAAGACGGGAAGTTGATCGGCGGGATCGGCATCTCCGGAGGCAACTATCAGCAGGATCAGGATGCGTGCGTCGAGGCACTCACGAAAATCGGGTTCGAGCTGCCAGCCTGACGACTTTAAGGCCATCGCCAGCGGCGGTGGCCTGCAGATGCGACCTTATGAAAGACTTTAAGATGGAAGCGTTCGTCGTCTTCACCCGCGAAGAAACCACCGATCCGGAAGAACTCGCAACCTATTCTGCAGGCGTCGGCCCATCGTTCGATGGCCACGACGTAACCTTTCTCGCCGCTTATGGCGCGATGGAGCATTTGGAGGGGCCGCCCGTCGAAGGGGCCGTAATTTTGCGGTTCCCGACGATGCAGGCCGCCCGTGATTGGTATCATAGCCCCGCCTACCAAACCATCGCTGCGCACCGTTTTGCCGGTTCCCGCTATCGCGCCTTTGTCATTGAGGGGCGGCGGTGACACACCGACGGAAGAACGGCGGGGCTGGCCACGAGGTATCGGTCGGCGAACTCGCATCCTACAACCTGTAGGGGATCAAGGCGGTGAGGTTCGCGTGCCATCGCCACACGCGACCACTCATCGGACTTCTGCATCGGAATTGGAGGATCAGATGAGCGTCGACGAACGACAAGCCCCCGAGCTGCGGGTGCAGAGATGGATTGGCGCGGATGGAGAAAGCATCGCGCCGCTCAAGCTGTCGGATCTCGGCACCGGCCCGAAAGTCCTCTTCGCCTTCCAGCACTGGTGCCGTGGCTGCCATTTGCATGGATTTCCGACGCTACAAAGGTTGCATGGTGCATTGAGCGCCAAGGGCGTGGGCTTCGCGGTGATCCAGACCGTCTTCGAAGGAGCGGATGAGAACACCTTCGAGAAGCTGCGCGTGAACCAGCTCAAGTATGCGCTTCCTGTCGCGTTCGGTCAGGACGAGCCACCTGCCGGCGCGACGCTTCCCACCTTCATGGAGGACTACCGCACGCGGGGAACGCCCTGGTTCTCCGTGATGGACGCTGGCGGCCGCATCGTATTCTCGGACTTCCATCTCGACGCCGATCAGCTCGTGAAGGGACTGGAGCTGGTGTAACCGATGCGGCGCTGGGTCATCCTGATTGCCACCCATCTCGCGATGCTCGCCATGGGCTTCGCGGGCGGTGTCTACACGCTGCCGATCCTGACCGCCCCCCAGGCCCCGGACGCGGCGGCCTTGCGGACCATCTCAGCCGAGACGCTCTACGCAGGGCGTCTGGCCCGCGATCTCAAAGGCAGCGACCTGCTTCACTGGGGGGAAGGCGAGATCCGGGTCTCGCGCGACCGTATCGCCCATATCGGGCGCCTCGCCCCTGGTCCCGACTACAAGCTCTACCTCGCACCACGTTTCGTCGACACGAAGGAGGCCTTTCTCCTAATCAAGGACAGATCAGTCCGCGTGGGCGATGTGAAGACGTTCAACGGCTTCATCGTCGAGGTGCCTGCCGGCATCGATGTCCGTGACTACAACACGGTCGTCATCTGGTGCGAAGCATTCGACCAGTTCATCAGTGCGGCAGAGTATCAACCCTCAAGTCAGGCCCGAGAACGAGCCCGGCGATGGATACCATGAGGTCGGCGGGCAAGCGCGGCCTCGTTCTCGCGCCGGTGGCGGCGCTGCTGCTGAGCGTCGCCGCTCTGCTGCTGGGCAATGGCCTGCTGAGCACGCTCCTGATCGTGAGAGCCGGCCATAAGGGGTTCTCGACCGGCGCGATCAGCGCGATGATGTCCTTCTATTTCGCGGGTTTCACGATCGGCGCGCTCGTGTTGCCACCGATCATCGTCTCCGTGGGACATGTCAGAACCTTCGCCGGCTTCGCGGCCATTGCCTCGATGACCGCCCTTCTCCATGTGGCGTTCGTGGAGCCGATCGCCTGGATGCCGCTTCGCCTGATTACCGGCTTCGCCTACGCGGGCATGATCCTCGCAACGGAGAGTTGGCTCAACGCCCACGCATTGCCATCCACACGCGGGCAGCTCCTGTCGATATTCGGAGTTGTCTCTATGGGCTCATGGGCAATCGGGCAGGCGTTACTCAACATCGCACCGCCCGCCGACGTGACATTGTTCCTCATCGTGTCGCTGCTGATATCAGCGGCGGTGGTTCCGATCACCTTGCTGCCCAGTCATCCGCCGGCCCAGGTGGAACAGGAATGGGTCGCGTTCAGGGACCTCGTCCTCGTATCACCTCTCGCTGCGGCTGGCGCTTTCCTGGCCGGCCTGGCTATCGGTGGTTTCTGGGGCATGGGCGCGAACTTCGCCCAGAGCATCGGCCTCGATGTGGGCGGTATCTCCGCCTTCATGGCTGCGGTTCTTGGTGGAACGCTCGCCTTCCATTGGCCACTCGGTTGGCTTTCGGATCGAGTGCCCCGGAATCTTGTCATCGCCGGTGCGGCGCTGGCGTCCGCAGCGTCTGCCATCGGCGTAGCGTTGGCGGTGGAAGCGCCTCTGCCGCTGCTCCTTGCGGCAGGTGCGCTGTTCGGCGGCTTTGGCATCCCGATTTATTCGTTGTGTCTCGCCGTCGCAAACGACGATCTTCCGGCCGGTCGGCTACTCGGCACCGCGCGCGGGCTTCTGTTGCTCAACGGGATCGGGACAGCCGCTGGCCCCCTAATAGGAGCAGCTGCAATGAATATCGTCGGCCCTGGCGGCCTGTTCCTTTATGCGGCGGCGTTGCTCACGCTCCTGGCAGTGCTGGCCATCGCCCGCAGGCAGCCGAGGCGCGCCAACCAGGCCAAGGCGGCCCCCCGTTCTCCGAGCACGCCGATGATAACCGGATCTCTCGATACGATGATATGCATGGAGAAGCGGGCGCAGGGCGTGCGGGATTAGCGCGGCACGGCGCCTGCACGAACCGCGGGGTCAGGCGATGATAGCTGTTACGCGAATTTCGATACGCATGGTTGGAAGCCCCAGCGCTTCGATTCCCAACTGCGTCCAGATTGGAGCGCGGTCGGGCATGTAGTGGCGATACAGCTTGGCCATTGTTTCGTTGATCACGGGAGGGAATCCACCGACGTGATAGGAATTGACGTGGACCACATGCGGCCAGCGTGCTCCGGCGGTCGCGAGCGTCCGTTCCACGTTCTTGAACGCCTGCTCGATCTCTTCCTCAATCGACTCCGGAATGACGAGATCGTCGTTCCATCCGCCCTGTCCGGAGATCTCCACGCGGTCACCAATGCGCATTGCCTGAGAATAATGAAGCGCGTCATGCAGGCGCGTCCCGTATCCGGGGGTGATGAAGAATGAAGGTGTTGTCATGAGTTTGCCTTTGATGAGCCAGGTCAACGCGGCTGCAAGTGACCGTATGCATGCAGAAAGAGATGCAGGGCGTTCGGCA
>NZ_JAPCIQ010000160.1:0-5183 GCF_027707405.1 Aeromonas sp. QDB68
CAGGGCGGTGAAGATATCAAAGACCCGTTTTCCGGTAAATCGCAATGCGGCTCCGCTTAAGTGAACAGCATTGCGGCATCTGCCGGCTGTTTTTTTTGACAGGCAGGGTTACACCGTGACCTTGCTGCGGCTGACCAGCTTGGGTTCCAGGGGCGGGAAGTCATCGTTGAAGAAGGTATCCGCTTCTTCAATTTGTGCCTTGCGCTGCTTCTGGATGAAGTTGTCGAAGTCGCGCTTGATCTCGGGGTCCTTGAGGGCCTCGTAGTCGAACACGTTGGCGGCATAGAGGTAGTTGAAGTAGATGTCGACGAACTCGGCGCTGGCACAGGCGGAGGTGAACTTGCTGTTCTGGCGGTCGAAGTTGACGCGGTACTGCTTGATCTTCGGCACATAGACCAGCTCGTTGCCCACCTTGAACACTTCCACTGTGACCCCCACCGTGATGGTCTTGTGAAGTCCTTGTTGTTCTCCACCCCGAAGCGGATGGCATCCCCCTGCTTTTGCAGGAACTTGTTGAAGCTGGCCAGCGCCGTGGTGCCCTGGCTCACCACCACGTCCATGATGAAGTTGATGAAGTCGGTGGCGATGCTGAGCCCCTTGATGTGGCGGCTGTAGCTCTGCTGATCGATCTTGCTCGGCCCCATCAGGGGGATCTTGGAGAGGGCCCTGGCCCAGAGATCCGCATCCGTCTTGTACTGCTCGCCATAGGCTTCGGCGTAACGGTTGATGTAGGCGGTGACCACGGAGGTGATGGCGATGAGGTAGGCCTTCTGTTCCGCCAGCTTGGCCATGACTGCGGGATCGTCCAGCAGCTCGTTGGCCACGATGAACTCCACCAGGCCGTCCTTGTCGGCATAGGGATCACTGCCCACCGCCCGGACGGTGTCGGGGAGATTGACGTCGTTGAAGAAGGCCTCGGCCTCGGCGAACTGATCATGGTTGCTCAGGCGGTTGGCCGGTGCCTCGCGCACCAGCTGGCAGAGCACCAGCTACGGCCTCGTAGTCCGACTCGCGCCACAGGGGGGCCTGCAACTGGTTGCCGAAGGTCTTCTTGTAGGCGAGGTTGAAGTCAAACAGCACCGAACTGCAGCCGCAATCCATGGCGAAGTCGACGGTGTAGCTCAGCGGCCCGGTGGGCAGGGGCTTGCTCATCTTCCCCTTGGCGCTGAGGTTGGCATAGCACTTGAGGTACTCCCGGCCAAACAGCTCGTAGACACGGTTGTTGTTGAAGTTGAGCTGGAAAGTACCGGCGCTCTCGCCCCCGTTGAACAACTGTTGCACGTGACTCATCTCTCTATCCTTATGGTGAGATTGGTAGACGGGTTGACCCGGTGCCGAGTGGCTACTTCCTGGCCAGCAACAGCCTAGGCTGTGTTCTTAAAGTGATGAAGATATAATCTCACATCTTCTCAACAGCTTAAGATCCATTCCGTGTCCCACCGTTATCAGCTGACTGATGCACAATGGGGGCTTATCGAGCCCCAGTTTCCTTCTCGAAGCCTGATCGGGCGCCCTACCCATGAACCGCGCCAAGTGCTCGATGGCATTCTCTGGATACTCCACACCGGAGCTCCTTGGCGAGACCTTCCAGAACGTTTCGGACCATGGAATTCGGTCTACAACACCTTCCGGCGTTGGCAGGATGCAGGCCGGATTGATGCCATTCTGGAAGCGCTGCAGCTCAAGCTCAATGAAGAAGGGCTCATCGATTTCGACCTGTGGTGCCTGGACGGCTCCAATGTCAGGGTATCCAAAGATGCTGCCGGAGCGCGTAAAAAAACACTCCGGTGAATCAAGCACTTGGTCGCTCTCGTGGTGGTTTTGGCAGCAAAATTCACTTGGTCACTGATGGTAATGGTTTACCGCTGGGGTTCTGCCTTTCGCCGGGGCAATCAGCGGAAATCAGATATGCGACAAGTGCGTTGGCCATGGCAAGGATCCCGACTTCATCAGGCCGTTATCGCACGCGACCAACGCATCTTGCCGCAGATAAGGCCTATAGCAGCAGGGCTTTGCGGGCCGAACTCCGGCGCAGAGGGATAAAAGCAGTCATCCCGCAGCGCAGCGACCAGCAGCGGCACCATAAGGGACGACCTCTGGTATTAGACAAAGCTCGTTATCGCAGGCGAAATGTGGTCGAGCGGTGCTTCGGATGGCTGAAGAAGTTTCGCCGATTCTCAACGAGATATGAAAAGCTGGCGGGAAGTTTTGCTGCTTTTATCAAGCTGGCTTTCTGCCTTCGTTACTTACGAGAGCTATTGGTGGACAGAAAACCAGCATTTTGAGAACACAGCCTAGCGAGGGAGAGGGGGTTTGGTTACTGCGAATAATCCCAGTGGCGGGGGCGGGATCCTGGGCTAGCCCCCAGACGGGGAGTATTTCTCGTTGTGTTTCATTCGGATATGGCCGTCATGGTCCCGTCATCCGGGGCGGGACCTTGAAAAAAATCGGAAAAAGGGAAAAGAGAGGGGCGACCCGGGGTCAGGAAAGGCCGATTTTATCATTTGCCAGGCAAATAGAACCTGGCCATTGCATGAATTTTGCAAATACTCTTTGGGGGGCCGCTCACAGGGATGGCACGGGAGGCTTGTCTATCGGGAAGCAGACTGGCAACATTTGTATCACATTTACTCATCGGATCAGTTTGCAATGGACCTGCAACGCCTCAAAGCCAACCTCGCCCTGCGTCTGTTCGCCTGGCGCTACATTCCCGTCATTGGTTTCTGTGCCCCCGTCATCGAGCAGATGGACGCCAGGGCGCTGCGCATCCGCATTCCGCTGGGCTGGCGCACCCGCAACCACCTGGGCAGCATGTATTTCGGGGCGCTCGCCACCGGTGCCGACCTGGTGGGGGGGCTCCTGGTCATGGAGAAGGGGCGGGCGCGGCGCAAGAAGGTGCATTTTGCCTTCAAGGATGTGCAAGGGGAGTTTTTGAAGCGCCCGGAGGGGGACGTGCAGTTTGATTGCGCGGCGGGGGAGCTTATCGACGCCATGATCGACGAGTCCCTGGCGAGCGGTCAGCGCATCAACCGCCCCATCCAGGTGGTGGCCACCTGCCCGTCGCGCAACGGCGACGAGGCCATGGCCCGCTTTGTGCTGACCCTCTCCATCAAGGCAAGCTGAAGGCCAGAGGGCGCTTGGCGCCCTTGTTCAAGCCGGTATCAAAGGATCTCGGGACTGCTCCCTTCCTTCACCACGGCCTTCATGCTTCATGCCGTTGAAGTTGACCGCCCGCTCGGCCACTGTGCTGGGTAGCGCTTGCGTGGCAGGGCGTCAGGATCAGAGGATCTCGGGGCTGACGCCTTCTTTCACGACTACCTTCATGCCGTTGAAGTTGACCACCTGCTCGGCGACTATCTTGCAGCGTTTGCGGGTCTCGACCTGACCGTCCACTTCCACCAGGCCCTCGGCGACCAGCGCCTTGGCGGCACCGCCACAATCGGCCCAACCCTGATGCTTGATCAGGTCACACAAGGCAACGAAGGGGTGACCTTCGAGCAGAAACGTCTCCATGGGAAATCCTCTAGCTGGATGAATGGCTGAAACAGCGGGGGCTCATTCTAGGCAGTTAGGCGGGGCAGGGAAAGGGCCCGGGCCGAATTGCCCCGAAAAAGGGGCGAGCACAGGCAATAAAACCAGCCCGACCGGGCTGGTTGTATCTCTGGGGGCCACTGGCGCTCAAGGGAGTTTCACCACCGCTTCCCCCGTCACGGCGAGGGCGCCGCCCTGGGTGAAGATGCGGGTGGCCAGGGTGGCGATGGGCTTGTCGCTTCGAAGGGCAATCACCTCCACCTCCGCCGTCACCTCGTCCCCCACGAACACCGGGAGCGTGAAGGAGAGGCTCTGGCCCAGATAGATGCTCCCTTTCCCGGGCAGTTGCTGCCCGAGGAGCCCGGAGAAGAGGCTCGCCAGCAGCATTCCGTGGACGATGGGGCGCTCGAACACCGTCGTGGCGGCAAAGTCCGGGTCCAGGTGCAGGGGATTGAAATCCTCCGAGAGGCCGGCGAAGGCCGCCACCTCGGCCGGGCCGAAGCGCTTGGTCAGGCGAGCCTTCTGGCCCACGGCAAGGGGTTGTGTACTCATGCGGGTTCCTCTTCTTGCATCCTGACGCCGGCAAACACCGGATTGAGCCGTACCTTGACGTAGCTGCCGGGGGCCGCCTCCAGCCCCTCGACAGGCTGCCGGGCGGGGACGGGTTCTGCTTCGTCACGGTCTTTGATAAAGCGCATCATCTCGGGCCACCAGGAGCCGCTCTGGTGGGTCGCCCCCGCCAGCCACTGCGCCGGGCTGTCCGCCTCGACCTCGCTCTGCCAGAAGCCGTATTTGTTGGCATCCGGTGGATTGATGATGCCGGCGATGTGCCCGGATTCGGCCAGAATGAAGCGCCGTTCGCCCCCGAACAGCGCCATGCCCTGCCAGGTTCCCTGCCAGAGGGCGATGTGATCGTCCACGGCGGACACCAGCAGCACCGGGGTCTTCACCTTGGCGAGAGCGATGCGGGTGTGGCGGATCTTGAGCTCCCCCTTCACCAGCTGGTTTTCCAGGTAGAGTCGGCGCAGCAGGCTGTTGTGGATCTTGCCCGCCACGTTGGTGCTGTTGCTGTTCCAGTGCAGCAGATCGGATGCCACCGGGCTCTGGCCCTTGAGGTAGCTGTCGATGTAGTAGTTCCAGTAGAGGCTGTTCTCCCGCAGCAGACTGAAGGAGACCGCCAGCTGGCGCCCGTCCATGATGCCCCTGGCCTCGTTCTGCGCCTCCAGCGCCGCGATGATGGGCTCGTGGATGAAGATGCCAAGCTCCCCGGGCTGGGAGAAGTCCAGCAGGGTGGTGAACAGGGTGGCGCTACGCACCCGCTGCTTCTGGCGCCGCGCCGCCAGCCAGCCCATGGCGAGTGACAACGCAGTGCCACCGATGCAGTAGCCGATGCCGTGCACCTCCCGCTCGCCGGTGGCTGCCTCCACGGCGTCCAGGGCGGCGATGACCCCGTCCACCACGTAGTCGTCGAGATCGACCTGCCCCTGTGCCACCCCCGGGTTGCGCCAGGAGATCATGAAGACCGTCTGCCCCTGGGCGACCAGCCAGGCCACCAGGGAGTTCTGGGGGCGCATGTCCATCTTAAATGCGAAAGGGGACTCCCTCCGACGTAGGTGGGAGGGGAATTTCGCCGGGGCGTCAGCCCCGCTGGT
>NZ_JAPCIQ010000161.1:0-5149 GCF_027707405.1 Aeromonas sp. QDB68
AAAGTAAACTGGATGGCTTTCTTGCCGCCAAGGATCTGATGGCGCAGGGGATCAAGATCTGATCAAGAGACAGGCCCTATTGTAACCTTCGTTGCTGCATCTAGTGCCTGTTTAGTGCTAAGTCTCGCACCCATTCTAAGATCCATGAACTGAGCTCGCATTATTTCATTACTACGCTCAGCTAATGTGCTTAATGCTTGAAAAGAATCTAGACCAGAGTTTCTCTCATAAGACTCTTCTTTATTTAACAACTGAATATCTAATGGACCAAACTCACCACTTTCAGACATGCAAATCTCATCTGAAGCCAATGCGAGCAGAGTGCCAGAGCTCTTGCAATATCTATCAACATAAACCGTAATATGATTGTATTGACTCTGTAATGCACGACCCATTCTATATGCAGAGTCTGGAACCCCACCGTATGTCGAAAGCCACAAAACAACCTTGTCATTTTTTTTGCTCTTAGATAAAACATCCCTAAAATTATTGTCAGCTGGCGAACCTATATTTCCAGAATATATAACCACATCAATTTTTTGTTCAAGAGAAAAATATTCAGCGAGCCTTTGCAAGTAATCATTGCGTGAAATCTGCTGAGGCTGCTCAGCACCATCAACGCAGTGCTCATCTGAAAGAGTAGATGCTAAGTCTATTGGTTCCATTATAACCTCCTTGTACATTAGGCTCATTATGCCCATGTGAAACCTGATTACGAAAGAGATCGCCATCGCAAGTTGATAAAACAATCCTTGCAAGGAGTTGAACTGGCGTCCAAATTTTGGTGTCATATCAAAGGGTCACAGAATGATTCGCTGGAACAGGTCATCTAACCGATTGATCTGAAATGATAAACTTAAGATTGGTTGTCACCTCCTCCCAGCTCCACCAAATCATGTTCCGGCCGGGAACGAAGAAGTACAGAAACCCGCATTGCCAAAGGCTTTGCGGGTTTTTTGTTGTCCTCAGTAGTCCGAGGAAGTCGCCAGAAACCAGCTCATTTAGTACCATTACTAGTACCACAAGGGCGATGGTACTAAATTCAGTGGTACTAAGAGGCGGCATGGACAAGAAGACGCGTAAGACAGGAACAAACCGGCTTTCTGACACTAAAGTGAAAACAGCCAAAGCAGACATCAAAGAGTTAACCTTGCCTGATGGGGAAGGGTTAGAGCTGAGAGTTAAGCCTAACGGAGGGAAAAGATGGGTTTTCAAGTACCAAAAACCAGCCGATAAAAAGCGCACCAACATGGGATTTGGTACTTATCCAGAAGTCTCCCTTGCCGCTGCTAGAGAGCGGCGGCGAGAAGTCCGCACCCTACTGGCCCAAGGCATTGATCCCAAGCTCCATAAAGAAGAACAGATCGCCACAGCTCAAGCCAAGCGAGAAGCCAGTGCCAACACGTTCGAACGCATGGCGTGCAAATGGCTGGAATTGAAACGCCACAATGTGACAGACGCCTATGCCACCGATTCGTGGCGCTCCCTTGAACTCTATGTGTTGCCCTTCATTGGCTCAATGCCCATAGACCAGATACGTGCGCCTAAAGTTATTGAAATTCTTCGCCCAATTGAAGCAGATGGCAAACATGAGACTGTACGTCGCCTCTGCCAGAGGATTAACGAAATTCTCGACTATAGCGTCAATCATGGCCTTCTCCAGGCTAATCCTTGCTCTGCCATTCGTAAGGTATTCAAGAAACCCACCAAAAAGCACATGCCGACCCTCAAGCCAGCCGAGTTGCCACATCTGATGGCAGACATTGCAAATGGGAGGTTAGACCTCACAACACGCTGCCAAATTGAATGGAGCTTGCATACCTTGGTTCGCCCAGGCGAATCCGCAGGTACTCGCTGGGATGAGATCGATATCGATGCCAAAGTCTGGAACATCCCTGAAGATCGGATGAAGAAGGAACGTCCGCACCGAGTCCCTCTGACACCACAAGCAATATCCCTGCTGGAACGGATGAAACCGATTAGTGGCCACCGCCCCTTCGTGTTCCCTGGCTACCGTGATCCACTCGGCCACATCAACGACCAGAGCGCGAATGCCGCCCTCAAGCGACTGGGCTATGGCGGACGACTGGTGGCCCACGGTTTGCGCTCGCTGGGTAGCACCACTCTAAACGAACAGGGATTCAACCCTGATGCCATCGAGGCAGCACTGTCTCACGCAGACGAGAACGAGATCCGCCGTGCCTATAATCGTGCAGATTACTTTGAGCAACGAGTGATAATGATGATGTGGTGGAGCAACCACATTGAACAGGCTAGCCAAGGGAACCTCTCTCTGGCTAGCGGTTTTAGAGCATTGACAGTTGTGGGCGAGTAGCCCACATCTGACTAATTGCCCGGACTATATGGAATTTTGACGTAAAGAAATATTGAAGGCCCTATCCACCTACCGATATTCAGCTCACAAAAGTCAAAGATATGGAGATATGCAGACCGACACATTGTATTGACTGTGACTGCAACCACTCTAGACGACAAAACTATTCTAGGGAAGGTGCGAATAAGTCACCAAACATAAAAATGCGCCCTTGTAAGCATTTGAATTTAATGAACTAAATTTTTCTGTTTCGTTGTGGAGGGTGCTTATTCGCACCCTCCCTAGTACTGTTTTCGCCGACACAGTGAAGTATCTGCTGACGCCGGTGTCTCAGGTAGCCCAGGGATTGCATCGACTGGACAACGCTGTTTGAGGAGAGACCAGTGGACAGCTTGGTCAGATAGAAAACTGGATCACATGCACCACGACCAGTGGTGCAACCTAGAAAAAATGGCTACTGAGCTATCCTGCCTGGGGGGGACGAGTACCGACAGATCTATGAACAATCCTCGCTACGCGAGAATGATAGCCATAGCAATTCAACTTTTCAGGTGAGAGGGATACGCTTTATCTATATATATAAAAACAATCCCTCTCAGCTACGCAACTCAGTTACCCTGCTGGACCTCAGAGTTTCTCTCGCTCCTGGGCGGTTGGCTCACGTTCGGCCATGAAGTCGGCGCTCATACAAGGCTCATCAAACCACCTATCCCAGGACTCACCTACAGGTGTGATTATGCGAGTACGACCAACCACGACGATCTCAACATGCGTGACCTCATCTGGCAGGGCCACGGCCTCGGGCAGGTATACCCCCTGGCCACGACCACACCTAAAAACTGTTGATTCCATCACGCGTCCTATGAACACAGTACCATGTGAACCGAACATAGCTAATGGGCCCGGTATGTCAACTGACACCGGATGCACACGTTATGAGGTGTCCTGACAAGATCGGACAGTCCCGGATCAAGCAGCCTGAGCAGTTTGTTTATCACACTCACATACGCCATCACTTCCCCCACTTGGTCGTTGTAGTTTCGTTGACTGATTCTTCCCACCATCAGCTGTTTGAACCGGGACATCGCCGTCTCTACCAACGAGCGACGGAGATCTCGCCTGGATGCTCAAGCACAAGCTGCTGCAAGCGATGAAGGAGTCTGACGACAAGCATCCCATCAGCGGTATCATTCAACTCGATGATGTCTACTGGGGCAGTGAACGCCGTGGTGGCAAGCGGGGTTGTGGTACCGTTTGCAAGACACCTTTGTGGCGGCAGTGTCCCTGAAGAAGGAAAGAAATCCAATCAAAATGTGGATGACGGTGGTTGATGGGTTCAAAACTAAGACCATTGGCAAGTGGGCTAAACGCTCAGAGATCCCCTCATTTTTAGAGACTCAAATAATTCCAAGTGTGCGGGTATATAAGCGGTGTTGCTTCAGGTAGTAGATAAATTTATCCATCAACAAGACCGCATTGGCTTCTTTCATTTTAGGCAGCAACTGGTAATAGATGACCCCTTGCCGAAAGAACGAATAGGTTCGGCTCTTGCTGGTATTGACCTTGATCGTTCTCTCTAAATAGCTGTTCCGAATAGTAGATCACTGGAGGAAGGGAACTCAGTCCAGTTTGTGCGATCTCATTAGTCGCTAAACAAAACAAGCCACACCCAAAGGACTGAGTTGATGCCTATCCTACCACCTCTGCCACGACCACAACGGCGCCGCATTCACAAAATCATCCATGCCACCCGTGATAAAGGGCATGCTCGTCGCTTGATGGCCATCTTGCTGTTACATGAAGGACGCACGGTCACTGATGTTCATCACCTTACCGGCGCTGCTCGCTCGACCATCGGCCGTTGGCTTCGATGGTATCGAGATGAAGGCATAGATGCGCTAGAAGCCTTACCGGCTGGCCGTGCCCCAGTCTTACCTGTTGCCAAGATTGTCACTTTACTGGTGCTGCTCATGCAGTTTTCTCCGCAAGATTTTGGTTATCAGCGCAGCCGCTGGTGTACCGAACTATTGGCTATCAAAATCAATCGGTTAACAGGCCTCAATGTGGCAGCCTCCACGCTCCGCCGATGGTTACCTCGTATGGGCATTGTCTGGCGAAGGCCCGTGCCGACCTTGCGGATAAAAGACCCAGCCTATCTGGAGAAAATGGCGGATATCGACGCTGCGCTGGCCCGCTGTGATGCCGATAATCCGGTGTTTTATGAGGATGAAGTCGATATAGACCTCAATCCCAAATTAGGAGCCGACTGGATGTTCAGAGCGCAGCAAAAGCGGGTTGTCACGCCGGGACAGAACGCGAAACATTACCTGGCAGGCGTTCTCCATGCAGGCAACGGAAGAGTGCTTTACGTCAGTGGGATAAAGAAAAACTCATCCCTGTTTATCGCCATGCTGGAAAAGCTGCGTCGCCACTACCGACGAGCCAAAACCATCACGCTGATCCTCGATAACTACATCATTCACAAAAGCAAACAGACCGAGCGATGGTTGAAGAAAAACCCTAAGTTCTGCCTGGTATTCCAGCCAGTTTACAGTCCTTGGGTTAATCACATAGAACGGCTGTGGCACAAGTTGCATGAAACCATCACGCGCAATCATCAATGCAGAGGGATGGCCAACCTGCTGGCTCGAGTGAAACACTTCATGGATACCGTGTCTCCTTTCCCGGGGAATGGCTATGGCACAGCAAAGGTGTAGCACTATTAGGATCAGTTATTTAGACCGACACTGTCTCCAGCCTTACCCAGCAGCGTCAGCAAGACGATGGCCAAGGCACTGAACAAAAACAGTCGGT
>NZ_JAPCIQ010000162.1:0-5074 GCF_027707405.1 Aeromonas sp. QDB68
GCGAGCAGCTATCACCCAGTAATGGGAATCCCCCTCCTGTGACGCGAAGCGCTAAGGTGGGGGAGGATGTCAACAACGCCGTCAACTGGCACGAAGGGCAGGATACCGGCCTCAATCTGGGCTTCGTCAACCTGACCAACAATGTGAAGGGGCTCAACTGGGGGGCGGTCAACATCGCCCAGGGCAATGCCCTGGCCAACGTCGGCTTCGTCAACTATGCCGAACGCACCACGTTCCAGCTGGGATTCGTCAATGCCACCAAGCACCTGGACGGCTTGCAGATTGGCCTGGCCAACTACGCCGAGAACGGCATCTTCCCCATTCTGCCCCTGATCAACTTCAAGAAATCCTTCTAGGGACCAACTTGCCCTTGCTTTAGGAGGGGCAGCCATTACCCTGTGCTCCATCAAGGCTGCACAGAGGTAACAGGGGCATGACAACGGAACACATGGACGCCATCGGCATCGGCTGGGACGTGAGGGGCTGGCAGGGCAATGCCCAGGCGGTGGCGGTGGTGGGTTGGCAGGCCCGGGAGTCGCGTCTGCACTGGCTCGGGATCTCCCCCCTGTTTCGCCTGAGCTCCCGGGTCGCGCCGGATCTGGATGCCCTGCTGCGCCCGGCCCTGCAAGACGAGGTGGCGCTGATGCAGGTGCTGGCCTGCCCGCGCCTTGCTCTCGGCATCGATGCGCCCCTGGCCTTTCCCCGCGCCCTCGCCGATCTGCTGGCGGGGTGGGGGAGCGGCTTTCCCGTGCCCCAGCGGGAGATTGACAACCCTTACGCCTACCGGGATTGCGAGCGCTGGCTCTATCAGCACTATGGCAAGAAGCCCCTCTCCGCCACCTTCGACAGGCTCGGCAACAACGCCACCCTGGCCCTCTCCATGCTGCCGCGCCTCGGGGATCTGCAACTGGTGCCAAAACGGGCGAGGGCTGCCGGGCGCGCGGTGCTGGAGGTCTATCCCGCCCTGGCCAAAATGGGGGGCAAAGCCTCTGCTGTGCGGCCCGAGCTGCAACCCCACCTGCCAGCAATCCTCATCCCTGGAACGGATCCCTATGATGCCGCGCTCTGCGCCCTGATGGCCCTGCAATATGCGGCCGAAGGGGCCGTCACCTCGCTGCCTGCTCTGGTGGACCTGCCGGAGGAGATGGCACCGGACGAAGGCTGGGTCTACCACTTCGCCCGGGATTGAGACGCCCAAGCACCGCGCTCCCTCTGACGACTGCTGGCGACTCGCTGCAGTCACGGCACTGGTGACGTGACTTGCTGTCGCCACTGCGTATGGCTTGCCGTTGCCACGGTGTCAGGCAAGGGGAGGCCGCCTTTGTCCTGTGATCTTCCGACGTCTCCTTGACCCTTGCCCTTGTTGCCTTACTTTGCGACTGCCGACTGCCGACTGCCGACTGCCGACTGCCGACTGCCGACTGGCGCCTTTTCATCGGACCTCATCCTTGATCCCGACTGTTCATGGCTGGTTTAAAAATCACCTTGTATGCCATCAGACAAGAGACGTACAAGTACATTTATCACCCCGCAGCAGCGGGGAGATGGCTCCAGGGTTGTACAGAAACAGGGTAGCGGGGGTCAAATATGCGGCAGGTTAAGCCTGCAGAAGCATAAATAGGGAGTCAGGGCGTTAATTGCTGGAAGAGCCGTCGCTTCATCCGATATATTGCCTCTTTTCCTCAGGCTTCTTGTCCGGTGGTGTCGATGAAACGCATTCTCTCTATCCAGTCCCACGTGGTGTTTGGCTGTGCCGGCAACAGCGCCGCCGTGTTCCCCATGCGCCGTCTCGGCATGGAGGTGTGGCCCATCAATACGGTGCAGTTCTCCAACCACACCCAGTACGAGGCGGGTTGGCAGGGAATGGCAATGCCGGCGGGCCACATTGCCGCCTTGTGCCAGGGGCTTTGCAATATCGAGGTGCTGGCGCGCTGCGATGCGGTGCTAAGTGGCTATCTGGGCTCGGCGGAGCAGGGGGACGAGATCCTGGCGGTGGTGGCGGCGGTGAAACGAGCCAATCCGGCGGCCCTCTATTTCTGCGATCCCGTGATGGGGCATCCGGAGAAGGGGTGCATCGTCGCCCCGGGCGTCACCCGCTTTCTCACCGAGCAGGCCCTGCCGGTGGCGGACATCATGGCCCCCAATCTGCTGGAGCTGGAGACCCTGTGCGATGTCCATCTGACAACCCTGGCCCAGACCCGGGTCGCCGCACGCCAGTTGCTGGAGAAGGGGGTGAAGATGGTGCTGGTCAAGCACCTGGGTCGCGCCGCCAGCGTCCCCGGCCGCTTCGAGATGCTGCTTGCCACCCCCGAGGGAGACTATCTGATCGCCCGTCCCCTTTACGATTTCGCGCGCCAACCGGTGGGCGTGGGGGATCTCATCAGCGCCCTGATGCTGGCCAACCTGCAGGCGGGATATGATGGGGTGAGCGCCTTCGAGCGCACCAACGCCGCGGTGGATGCGGTGCTGAGACAGACCTGGGAGGCGAATGCCTACGAGCTGCAGCTCATCGCGGCCCAGAGCGCCTTTGCCGAGCCGCAGATTGCCCACAGGGCCGAGCGCCTGGCCTGACGCCATTGATCAGCCCGTGACGGGACGAGCTGATCAAGGTTCAGCTTGCGGCACTGATCGGTGTTGCATCCTGAAAATGTTCGACCCTGGGGAAGGGGTCGTAGAAGTGGTGCAGCAGGGCCTTCCACTCCTGGTACCGGGGGGAGCCCCTGAACCCCGGGTGTGATCTTCCAGCCGCGCCCACTGCACCAGCAGCAGGTAGTGATGGGGATCGTCCAGGGCACGCTGCAACTGGTGGCCCAGGTAGCCGGGCATGGCGCTGATGATGTGCTGGGCTCGGGCGAAGGCCTGCTCGAAGTCAGTGGCCTTGCCGGGAATGATCTGCAGATGGGCGACTTCCAATATCATGATGGCTCCTTGCCGATGAGTCTGATTGAACCAAAAACCTATGTACGCCGAGCCTTGGAGGGGGCAAGACCGGCACGCTGTCCGGTCTTGCCAGGCCGTCTGCCTCAGAGCTGCTTGTAGAAGAACTGGGTGGCGGCGAGGGTGCCGTCCCCATTGCGGGCGAAGTCCGGGATCTGGCCGGCCTCCTGATAGCCGAGCTGGCGATAGAGGCTGGAGGCCACGTCGCCGACCCGGGTATCCAGCACCAGCAAGGTACGCCTGGCGTCCCGGGCCCCTTGCTCCATGGCGTTCATCAGGGCGCGGCCCACCCCCTTGCCACGGGCCTGGCTGTGGACCATCAGCTTTTCCACTTCGGCCCTGTGGCCCCCGTTGGCCTTTGTGCACAGGGAGAGCTGCAGGGCGCCCACCAGATGGTGCTGATCAAACGCCACCCAGAGCTTGCGCACTCCATCCGCCAGCTCCCCCTCGATGCCTTGCCAGTACGCCAGCCCCTGCTCTTCCTGCAGGGGAGGCAGAAAGCCCACCGAGGCACCGCTGGCCACGCAATCTTGCAGCAGGGCGATCAGCGCCGGTTTGATGCCTCTGGTGCTCTCGACCTCAAGGATCTCCATTGAATGTCCTCATCTTCTCTCTTGGCCCACGTGGGGGATTAACGTCTCGGGCGCGGACTCTCCTGCCGGAGCTATTATCATCCGGTCAGGTGCGCCGTCTCTTAATGGATCAGTCCCTGCGCTGCCAGCCACTGGAACAGCAGGCGGGAGACGGGGGAGACTTCGGCCAGGTGGCGGCTGTCCAGCCAGCGCAGCTCGGCGATCTCCGCCGAGGCGACGGGCGTGCCGTCGGCGTCCCCCGTGTAGCAACGCAGATTGACATTCACCCCTTGCGGCTTGCCGTCCTCCTGGGCGCTGAACTCGCAGGCGAACGCCAGGGTGTCGGGTTTCAGGATGACCGCGAGCTCTTCCTCGATTTCACGAACGAGGGCCGCCTCGTCGCTCTCGCCCGGCTCGCGCTTGCCCCCCGGAATGTAGTAGATGTCCTTGCCGTGGGAGCGGGCGCACAGCAGTTGTCCCTCCTTGAAGGTCAGCCAGGCGAGTTTGTCGATCATGGGCAGATTCCTCTTGTTGCCGCTTGTCAAAGGGGGGCTCGCTGCTCGCACAGGGTGCGATAGGAGCGGGTTTCCCGCATCTCGGGCGCCAGTCCCAGCCGGCTAACCAGCGCCAGCAACTGCGCGCGGTAGGCGGGCAGGGCGGTCTCCTCGTCAGTCATGATGGCGAGCTCGGCAAAATCACCGACGCCTGCCAGGTGATCCACCGTGACGTGGAAGGCCCCCAGAAAATAGATGCTGCGCCGCTTGTCGATGGTCAGCACCGGCTGGTAGCCCAGGGTGCGCACCATGCTGGCCGCCTTGTCCGCATCGGTGATGTTGACCGCCTCGCAGCGATCGGGTCCGGGTCCTTTGACTATCCAGAGCCGGATGCCGCTGGGGGCCATGGTGCGGATGATCAGGCTCTTCTCTGCCCGGGCCAGGGCGCCATCTGCCGTGTCGAAGTAGCAGTCCTGCTCATGATTGTCCGCCACCATCACCTCGGGGCTGAGGGCCGTGAGGGTATGCACAAAGGCGGCGCTGTCCGTCAGGCGGTATTTGAACTCCACCTCGAAGCGCCCCTGAAAGTGGGTGGCCATGGCCTTGCGACGGCTCCCGAACGGCAAATGAATAGGGCAGCCTAGCAAAAGTGCTGGGCTCTCCCAAGCATCGGGATCACAGCTTCGCATCGACTGCCGACTTTATGACCAGATGGTGAGGGGAAATCCGCCCTGGTGCACAGCTTGTGGCCCGGTGGCTGGGCGCCGTACGGGGGCTGTGCTCTAATAAGCTCCCTCTTTGGCGGTATTTCCGCCCTGAACAACGACAACGAGGCGGCGGCCCCGGCCGCGCCAGTGGAGCCACAGATGCAGATCACCTCACAGCCCCCCTTTATCGGACTGGGCGTGGCGGGCAACTTCGCCGGTCACCTGGAGCAGGCAGGGGAGGCGGCGGACTTCGTCGCCGTCAAGGTTGACGACAAGGTCGCCCCCAAGGCAATGCTGATCAGTTAAGGATCCATTGACCGATCCTTCTGCTGTAGGACAATCCGGAACCAATCACTGGTTCCGG
>NZ_JAPCIQ010000163.1:0-4969 GCF_027707405.1 Aeromonas sp. QDB68
GGAGGTCACATGGAAGATCAGATCCTGGAAAACGGGAATGGTTCCGTTCAGGGCGCTACTTGTGTATAAGAGTCAGCAATAGGGCTGCTCAGTCCGATCTATGAACAACTTGAACCAATGAGATTAGGGGAGGTTCATAGATCTATGCAAATAGCATATGAGTATGGAAATAGATTAAATAAGGGTATTCTTAAACCGAATGCCCTTAGCCATTTGATCGCCCAATACCCTTCGCATTCTTATGTGATTGATCGAATTGAAGCGGAGGATAGATTATTTAATGTAGTAACCGAGCCGGGAGATGCTTTAATTGCGTTGAGCCAGATACTCGGCCCAATAGTTGATGAAAGGATAGCTAATTCTGGCCCTTTACTTGTACATCTAAATGATTACTTAAAAGAGAGCAGTGATGATCACGGATGTGTTGCTAAAGGAGAAGATACAGTTAACGGTGATGCGCCTGAAGCTGAAGCCGATGAAGCCGATGCAGCTGAGGCCGATGTAGTTGAAGCGGAAGTAACTGGCGCAGATGCGGTTTAGGATCACGTTCAGATGCAAGCCAATCGTTAGGACACATGATGAAAATCATCGTTTTTCTATATTCATCAGGCTCGTGTTCGGGCTTGAACTGAATCGTACCAAAATGCATGTATTACTATGTACGATTGTATAATCAGGCCTGATACTTGCATGTGACTTGTCATGTTTAAGCTCTGCGGGTCTGTCTCTGAAACTAGGAACTAACTGAAGTGTTCGCGGTCTGACTAAGTCGAAGTAGCTTGCACAAAAGTTCCCAGCTTGTATGGTTTACAGAAAGGCATAGCTAGGTATGTGTATGTCTAATCGAGCATGGATTGCTCTAGCTGCAATTGAGGAGTGTTTGTTATGTTTGTACCAGCATCTAAGGTTGCGTCAGTGAGTCAGAGCAACTCTGAAACCGTTGATCTTGCTAAGATTTTGCAGGAGTATCAGAGGGGGGCTGCTAAACGCTGGGAAGGCGGAGATGTAGAGACTGTCGTTATCGTTGATAACAGGCAAGATCGAAACCGTATTACCCAACCGAAGGTTGTTGACAAAGACAAGCCTCACGCCTACCAGACACTACCTTCTGGAATTCTTTGATAAGGTATTCAAATCGACATAAGGCCCCAATGGGGCCTTTTTTTTGTGAATGTTACTAGGATATTTTTTGACAGTTTCCAGCTCCAACGCCTAGTGCTTTGTAGACGATATGGATATCTAGTGTCATAAAATGACCGAATTATGACACCAGCACTAGCAACGATCAGAGCATGACCATGAGAGATAAACGGTCACTAACTCAGATATCATTTTTCATGTTTACGATCACAACGATGGCTCGGTTTATATGGCTCATATTGTGTACCTTTTGAGCCACCTAAACACCCCACTGAAAATGATGGCTCAAAAGTGTTGATTTCAATATGAGCTATCACTATATTGTGAGCCATAGTTTTTGAGCTATCTGTGGGGAATTGTTATGGCGGTTATCGGGTATCTGAGGGTGAGCACTGGCGAGCAAAGCGTAGAGGCTCAGCGACACAGCATTGAGCAGATTCACAAGGTAGAAACGTGGTTCGCAGACGAGGGCATATCTGGCGCAGTGAAGGCATTAGAGCGCCCGGAATTCTCCGAGCTGTTCAAGTTTGTGCGGAAGGGGGATACGCTAATTGTTCCCGCTGTTGACCGTCTTGGGCGTGACACCATCGACGTTCTACACACGGTTGAAGCGCTGCAAGCCAAGGGCGTGTCGATTATCAGCTTGCGGGAGGGGTTCGACCTATCCACGCCAATCGGTAAGGCAATGCTGACCATGCTGGCCGCTGTCGCAGAGCTGGAACGCTCAAATATCAAGGCCCGTCAGATGGCCGGGATCGCCAAGGCCAAGGCAGAGGGCAAAGCATTAGGGCGAGAAAAGACCATTGATGATGTTGCCGTTGCTATCTGGCGGAAGGAAAACAGCGCAAGCATCCAGGCGACCGCCGAACATTTTGGGATTTCACCCGCCAGTGTGAAGCGAGCCTGCAAAGCAGCGTAATGACGATCCAAACAACACGCGAATAAAGCAACAACATACCGGCCAAGCGCCGGTATTTTTTTGTCTTAAATATGGTGATCGGTCATCTGTTTGTGTAACATGCAATCATTGTAACTTATTGAGATTTATAGGCTTATACATGAAGGTTTCAATATTGAAGCGTCAGCTCGCAGAGCGGATGGGTGAGGATGCGCACTATCTGGAAGGTAGGGACAAAGCGTTTTTAGCAGAGCTTGCCGGTATACCGGTTGAGCAGATTGAAGACGACGAGATCATCACTGGTGAAGGGGAAATCGGCTGGATTGAAGAGCGTGAGACCCATCTAGATTTGGCGGACAGGATGCGCATGGAAGTTAAGGAGGAAATCGAGAAGCAGCGTCAGCGCACTATTGAGCGTGGAAGCCTTGGCGGCTCGTATCGTATAGCGGCGGCATTGGCCCGCAATGGAGGTAAAGCATGATCCCGGAAACGCGTTTCGAACAGGCGCATGGTGTGACAGCGGGCAAGCTCTCATACGCTTTGGAACTGATGGATAAGGGGGATGTTGTGGCGGCTCGCGATGTAATCCTTGAGGTTCAAAAGACCAATGAAGAGCAGGCCCGAGTTATTGATACCCGGCTTTATGGGGCTGTTCGTAATCTATGCGAGGCGAGGCGTATGGATAGCCGGAGATTTTTCGCATTACAGCAGGTGTTAGGGTTGCGCGAGATCGTCCGCTCCTTGCTCGTATCACCTGCCGGGGTGGATCTGATATCTATGCATGTGCCAGTAGAAAATGATTTCTTCGTCTCCATGCTGTCTAGGATCCCACAATCGGCGGCAGTAGCCCCCATAGACAATGACAATGAGCGGGCGGCAACCCTGACATATCAAAATGGGAATGCGCGTTTATGGACGATGTTCTGCGAACAGCAGCAGGGTTTGGAGCATGGCGAGGGGAAAGCATGAAGCCGCAAAAAACAGTCCAGGTGATACGGCTATCCCGTCCTGTCGCGGAACGTGTGGCGATATGGGCCAGCGCTCTGAATATGTCGCCTACGCAAATTGTGGAGTTGGCAATCACCCGGTGGGAGCAATTGACCCCGTGTGATGCGCTCGGAATAGAGGGGGGCCGCGATGCGTCGCACCTCCCCCGCCCTTGAAGCGCAGGTTGCCGCAGCTCTCGCGGCAGGATGGCCGATTGTTGCTATCGCCGAGCAGACGGGAATCAGCCTATCCACAGTGAAACGGATCCGGGGGCGTTCAGGTGTTCGCCCCGACTCGATGCGGGAGGAGTTGATAGAGGAGGCCCGCGCCGGATTGCGGGCCTCATTGTCTTCTGAGTTCGCAGCCTCGGAGGGGGCTCGCCTTGTCCGGTCACAGGTTGCACTTTGTAACCAAATCCACACCAAGACAGCCGAGCTGCTAGAGAGCCTAACGATTGATAGTGAATGTGACAGGCACCAAGCGACCAAGATCCTTTCAGCGTGTGCCACAGCCAGCAAGCTAGCCGCTGATGGGTTGCGCCGGGTTCTCACACTGGCAGCGGAGCCGGAAATCGTTGAAGCCCTGCCGGAGCTGGTTGTGAGAGACTACACCGACGAGGAGATGTTGGCGATCAGGGCCGAGCGCGATAGCTGGGCCGATGCGCCGCTAGGATGATGCAGGTTGACGGCGACCCCACCCATGCTGCAAATTAACCTCGTAATTTTGGCCGATGAGTCGGCCCTACCTCTTCGCTAACGCCCATTTCGCGGCGTCCTTTCGCTGGAATCCCCATGAATACTGACCCTAACCGGTCAGGTTGTTGTTGTACGCGCTTTACAGGCGTTCAGGGGATGAGGTGAACGATAATTGAATGAGGGCTTGCCGCTGGCAAGCAGGTAAAACAGAAAAAAAGAAGCCGCCCAATGAGGCGGCACAAAAGGTTTTAACTATGGATAGAGTATCAGCAGAGAACTCGGTGTTCAATGACCGGTCATCAATACTTGAGCGGCCTAGTGTGGTTGCATTTCGCGTGAATTTCATCCGCGAACTGATAGAACGTGACTCATACGCACATGGCACGCCTCGTAGGCAATGGCATTTCGCAAACCATGCAGAGACAGATTTGGGGCGGCGCTCTAATCGGAAAAATGGAAATTTTGAACGTGGTTTGAGACGCAAAATTGCACGGCAAAACCTAGAGCTGGCGTGCCTTGCTGCTAACCAAGACCCGCAGAAAATGATCCGACCCGTGGTTATGGGTATTACCCCTGATAGTGACCAAAACAAGATCCTGATTGCAGTTAGGAAGGATTGGAGGAAACACCCCCTCCCTGAATGGGATGAACTATCCAGACCTGAGCGGTGGGCCTTTGGAATTCTCGGACACCTAAAGGCGAGTCGAGGTGAGTATTCAGCCATAACTCTGAATTTCTCCGAAAAGAAGGCCCAGCGATCCCTTGAGCATCTTAGGGACTCGGTACGAAAGAAGCTGGACGAGATCTTTGGCCTCGATGTCTCTTTCAACCTTGAGAGGGACAAAGAGGGTCGCGCCCACTTGCACACCCTCACACCCGGCAATGTCACGGACGCGCAACGCGCAGCACTTAAGAAGATGGGCGGGAAGTGGAGCGGTAGCGACGCGAGGCGGCAACTGGTAATAAAGCGCCGCCATGGTGTGCGGAATGCTATCTCGTGGGTGGCTGGTTATATGGCTAAGAATGTGGTGAAGGGGGAGGGCATTTATTATTTCCCCCACTCCATGACGCGAGAAGGCAAAGCCATTTATGAGAACATGGCCGCGATGGTTAGTGAACAGTGCATTGCTGCTCGGAGCAGTCAGACCACCAGCCCCACACAAACCAAAGTCCTAGGGAAGGTGCGAATAAGCGGGGAAATTCTTCTCGGCTGACTCAGTCATTTCATTTTTTCAGTTTGAGCCGATCT
>NZ_JAPCIQ010000164.1:0-4547 GCF_027707405.1 Aeromonas sp. QDB68
TGCTATGGCTATGGCTATGGCTATGGCTTGGTTACATTGCCCTGCAAAAGGGCTGGGAGGTGAGATACCTATGAATATCTTGACTACACCAAGCGGTGTCCAAGCCGTGGTCGATCTCATTGGTCGGATTGAACATGGGGTTATTGCCTGAACCCGTTCGCTCAGAATCGGTCTTTGATATGATAAGTGACTCAAACTCTGGGTAGCTATTCACCAATAGCTAAAGGAAGGCCTGCTATTTTTTTAATAGCAACGCCTTCACCTTATGTCCAAGATCAACATTTCGTTTGCTTGCTGACTCATGCGTTAGAGCTTGGCTCAGAATATTCAAAGGCCCGATCAAGTAGACCTTTTCTACGGCTCGTGTAATCGCGGTATAACACATTGTTCGATCAATGTTTGGGGCCTTATCCAGAACAATGATGACTTGTTTAAACTGTGAACCCTGACTCTTGTGAATTGTCATAGCATAAGCATGGCGAAGGGCATTGATTATATCCAACGAGATCTCTCGTTCTATGCCGTCATCCCACAGTATCTTACCAAAGCTAGTCAAAGATTCATCGTTGTCATCATTCTTTAGAATTTTCATTACGTTGTAAACTTGGCAAATGTGTCCTGTGGAACCATTCATCAGGTCATGGTCGTAAAGGTTGGAGCAGCACATTACTTTGTCATGTAGTTTAAACTCAGTATCTAAATATCGATTTACTTCTTCTATGAATACTCTTAATGGCTTGCTTTTATTAAATGCTACGCAGCGTTTATTTATATCATTAACCATTTTGGTTGTAGCGCAAATTATTTGTGTTTCATCAGGTTTTTCTAAATATATTGAGACTGCTCTCCTTTGAATTGCATTAGTTCCATTTATATCAATATGGACGACATCATCGTAGCTAAATGTTGGAAGAACACCATTACGGATAGCGGCTGAGATAGCCGGAATATTTGAGAGTCTATCTTGCCGACGAACCTCTGTTAATGTGATTTTGGGAATGTCGTGCATTGGCACCAGTTCATGGAAAACAAGACCAAAATCTACAGGTGGGAGCTGCCCAATATCGCCTAACATGATTACATGTGCAGAATTAGGAACACATCTCAATAGGCGGTACATACTAGGTAAGTCTACCATTGAGCTTTCATCGACAACAATAACAAGTTGTCTGCCTTCATAATCTTTAGCATTGAAATTTCTAATAAATCTTGCGATAGTATAAGCCTCTTGATTTGTTGCCTCTGCCATCCTTTTTGCTGCTTTGCCTGCAAGTGCGACTTGTACTGGTATTATATCTAACTTATGAAGCACTGAATAAAGCGCATCTAATAATGTAGTTTTACCTACACCTGCACCACCATTAATAATTAGAAAACGATGTTTTATAGCCCCAAAGATAGCTTCTTTTTGAAGAGAGCTTAAGTGAAAGCACTTTTTACTTTCGTATTGATTGATATAGAAGTTTATCCTTTTTTCATCGAGAGATAATTTACTCGGGGTTGTGATGAGGTTCACCAATCGCTGAGCAACATATGCTTCCATGGTGAAAGCACCTGCGCTCTGTAATTCATTATCACCAACCTCAAGGATATTTTCACACGATGTGGCGAGTGCGAATGCTTGATTAACATAGCACTCTGTTTTTTCTGGATTCATTGGGATATGCAAGAGTTGTTTCAGCCATATATCTAAATCATATCGTGTTGCTAATGTACTCCCGTTAGAAAGATGACAGTACAACGCCTCCTCGGCTGCTGCTGCGAACCTAATAGGAGCGTCCAATTGAAAGCCTAGAGCCAGTGAGATCCGATCACATTCATTAAAATCAACACCAAATGCTAATAATCGGTAAGGATCTTCGCTTATCTTACTTATGGTTTCCTGTTGATAATAATCTGATACCAAAAATGAGGTTGATACTGATAAGCCTAAATTTGCATTGCAGAATCGCATAGCATTAATATTTATATAGCTACGCCATGCATCGGCAGTATTTTTTGCAGTGTTTTCACTTAATATCTTACGCAGGCTTACAATATCCCCATTATCCAATATTTCAAATAGGGACTCACCAAATGTAGACCATAATTTACGGGCTTTCACTGGGCCAACACCTTTAAATCTGGTGTGACTGCCTAACATAAGTGCGATCTGCTCCCCTGATGGCCTAATAAGGTCTAGGTATTGAGGGGTGATTACAGTGAGAATACCTCCGTGCTCTACTCGTCTACTATACTGCTTTTTGACAGCTAATTTAACCAATGCACCCTTTGCCAATATTAGTGATAGGCGCTCACTGTTATGTTCATTTATGTGAATGATGTAGTTCTGCTTGTAATTGCAGTTACGTAGAGTGTCAGGATCTATCTGTACAGCATGAAATGATCGACCTTTTCTGGATGAATATGGTGATCTTGTGATGCGGAAAAACCTCTCTTGCCCGAAGTCATTCATCTTGGCACCCGCTTAAATATTTCTAGCAATTCCATGCGATGCTGATCTCGATGTGAATTTGATTGAAGAGATTTATATTCCTGCTTCAATCCTTCTAGATGAGATTCTAGTTCTGCAACCCGTAGCTGTAATTGGCGAATCATTTTATCTTTCTCTTGAATGCTCTTTTCTAGCGGGCTGTATCGATTTGCGGGTGTTTTTGAAGTATCCCGAGCCTGGTAGGGCAGCTCCTGTAAGGTATTCTGTTCAGCTAGCCATTGAGCCTTACTTTTAAGGTACGCAACAATGTATTTGTTTTGGTAATAGCTAGAGCGAGATATGCCAATCTCTTTTATTATTGCAGTTGCATTTAAACTGCCATTTTCTATGAAGTTTTGCCATTCAGCAAGGTCAAGTGGCCCGACCAAATTTGCCACCTTAACTAGATTTTCACGCGCCTTGGCATGCATTCTATCGAGATCGAAATCTTCCAGTTCACGACTAATACTGAATGCTCTATTCATTTTTTAAGATCTTTCAATCTAGCTTTTGTCTTCATAGAGTGTGGGAGCGGTGCTTCCAACTCCTCAATGGACATACCATGACTTGTTGCATTGGCGAACCAGCGAACAAAAGTCTCATCATAGTCAGCTAATAGTTTTTTTAACTTGATATTTTCCTCTTTCACTTTATCAAGTTTTGATTGGGTTTCTTCTGCACGCCTGCCGATATTTTCTATTATGTTGCTACTTTGATTGGCTTCTTTATAAGCCTTAACAATAGATTCTTTTTTGGACAATGCTTGCCGAGTAAACCCTGTCTCCTGTTCTAGTTCCTTCCAGGTGACCTTATTCCTCCCACTGCGGGCAGCTAGGATTACGATGAGTTTGCAGAAGTCTTGCTCTAGTGCAGCTGTAATTTGTTTCTGTTCTTTTTTCATATTGCAACACACCCATTATTACCATTAGGAAAAACTTGCACTCGTTCGCCATCTGAAATTGAATTATCCTGCTCAATAGCGAGGGCTATACGACAACCATTTAATAGCTCTTCATGAGAACGTAGCCAGTTATTGGAGCCATGATATTCTGCGTCAACAGCTGCCTTAACATGCTGAATTCGAGTTTCTTGTTCATCTTGAAGTTTTTGTAAATGAATTATCTCTCCTTGTTTTCCTTTTATACGATAATACTCAGAGCACCCACGGACGCATGCATAGTATTTTCCACATGGAGAGTCACTATAGTCATGTTTACATAAGCCAATTGCAGTGATAAGTGTTGTGCCAATGTCTTCTATCGTTTCAAGAACCTCATCACGATCAACCAGCGTAAAGATCACTGATGCCTCTTTTGCTTGCTCTGGTGTTATATTTGAGGCGGCAAAGAGTATGTCTGCGTTATCCATGACTCTTTTAGCTGGATTAGTGTGGTCATAGGCTATATTGTCTGGAGTATACTTTCGCCCAAAGTAGCGAGCAACCTCTATAGGAGTTACTGAATCTGAGATCTCCAGCATAGTGCCTAGAAAGTGACGAAATTGATGTGATGTCAGCCGGATTTGTTCACCTTGATAGCACAGATGTTTGCGTTCAAATATATTTTTGATACCAAGTTCAGGGCGACCTGAAATATAGTCTGATATCTGAGTATGCGTTATCATTGTGAATTCCCAGGGCTCTGTGCTCTTATCAGAATGATGGCGCTGATGTTGGGTAACAAATATTAGTTTATCTGGGCAATCAGCCACACTTAACACTGACATCTGTTTCCATAATTCATCGATAGACTTCTTCGCTAATGAAAATGTTTTTTCCTTTAAGTCTACTGAGTGGAATGCGGCCGCATTTTTACCTGTATTTGGATTCAGTTTATTAGTCAGATTAACATTTCTTTTCTTTAGATAGGATAATAGATTTGAACGTGATGACCAGTTTAATCTTTCCCAAATGTCAGTGACAAACAGCTCACAATCTTCGGTGATAATTGGGAAGAAGTCGTATTTTCCATTAATGACACATTTAATCGTGTCACGTACAGGTGCTAATATTTCAAGTGCGCTAGTCAGACCTTTTTGTAGAATCGGCAGCAGGCTTGAGGCTATAGCCTTGGTC
>NZ_JAPCIQ010000165.1:0-4403 GCF_027707405.1 Aeromonas sp. QDB68
GGCGTGCATCGAGAAGACAGATTATCCCATCCCGGCAGAACTGATGCCGTCAACCCCGTCCTGGTGAATAGATACCAGAATGAAGGCAAGAACAGCAATACCTGGTCTCAACAAGAACGTCACTCCTAAAGGCCATTTCTATTATAAAACTACCAACTTATTCACTCGGAGTAAACGGCGTTTAAAAATAATTAATTAAGCCAATAACTATTTTGCTTCCCGCGTTTAAATAATTGGCAATATCCAGTCATTGGCGTTCAGGTTTGTATGCGAATGGTTAAAAAAATCGGTTAGGAAAGCGAAAGCCAAAAAAAAGGCCACGCATCCCGATGTGGGTGAGTGGCCTTGTAAGTTAGAAAATAAGTCCGGTTATTTCTGCCAGTGAACGCAGGTCACGGAACAACTTGCCACTTGCGGAGGTTTTCGCAGGCGCATCGTTGAACTTAACCACTTCCACTACAGAATAGCCCTTCATTGGGGCAGATTTAATATTAACGAAGCCTGTGTTGTCGGCAGTGCAAATTGTACCTTTCAACAACGTGACCAGATTTTTCGTCATATCAACCTTATATTCAAAACCATCACCCTCACGGAATATCTGCTGCTCAGTATCGAGCGTGCAGCGACGCTGATACTTTATTGCTTTTGCAAGTTCCGGCGAAATGGTAGCAGTGCCACCAAAGCTAAGCAGGGTTTCTGGATTTAATTGAGAATATTTTGCGATACACATGATAATGTTTCCTTGCCCAAAGGGCTCATGAACCCGAAGGATTTATATTTAAAGCAGGCGAATCACCCCGTTTAATCCAGGGTGATTGCCATTGTCCTGACAGTATCCATTGTGCTGACGTTCATTGATTGCTCCTTATCATTACTTCATGCCCTAAGGCTCCATTCCCGAGGGAACAAATAAAAGTGACCCACGAATGGGTCACTCAGATGGCCAGCAGGTTTACGCTGCGGCTTGTGACGTTTGTTGCATGGCTGCCTGCATATGAGTCCCGACGGCAAAGCCTACAGACTCGAACGGTAACCAGCAAACACCTTGCCCGAGAACCTCATGCGCAACCGTATCGGAGAGTCCGTCGATCACGCAGGGAGGCACACCTTTCCCGCGTGCATGTTCCAGCGGGGTTAGCAACCGTGACAGGTTGGGGTTGGTAGGATGAGCAATAAACGGCTCGGTGCTCCTACACTTGTTATAGCCTTTTGCTATAACTCCGTAGGATTCAGATTCAGCAGTTATAAGTTGCCGTTTGAAGCCTTTTTTTGCTGCGAGGTCTCGTTGCTCTTTGATAGCGAGGTAATCGAATGATCTCCACAAAGGTGAATCCTCGGGGATGTCTTCGAGAATATCGCCAACGCAACTTTCCTTCTGTTTGGTTGAAACCAAATTATCCAGCACACCGGTAGTCATGGCACTTGGGGTAGAGGCAACGACACAAAGCCGCTCCCGTTTCTCCAAGCATCCAAATTTACTGGCATCCAGGTTGGTTTCTTCCAACTCATATCCACGCGAACGTAGAACTGAGCGAATTACTGCCATAGACGCAGTGGCAGAATATGGCAAAACGTTTTCAATTATGACAATAGCTGGGTTAAGGGCAATTACCGCATTAAGGAAGTAATAAAACAAATGACCGGCATCGGAATGTGCTTCCGCAAATTCCAAGCCGTTCTTGCTCTTCCTGATAATGAGGCCCCTGTACATGGGATCCCGGCAATAAGGCACTCTACTCGCACACCTCTGGGATTAAAGTGTTCGATCGATCCTTCGAATAAAACGCTATCGTTACGGAATAACTGGGGGTTATTCTGCAAGGAACTGTCCAGATATTTCCCTTCAAGTTCCACAGCCACTTTACAGTAGCTATCAATTCCAGAACGTGCCAGTCCTGCGTGCATAGCTGTGTCAAGTACACCGCCTCCATGGAACAGTGAACACACCGTCAGTGGTTCCCTGTTTGCCAGTTTGCGTTGAAGCCGAGCTACCCGCTCTTTCGCATCGCTGCTAGAGAGTTGGGCAGTAATCGTCATTTTGAGACCATTAATGGCAATGCGAATTTCCTCAGACTCTTCGAAGAGCTCAAGGAATTTCTTGTCAGACATGTCGATTACCGGCAGGTACTCATTATCAGTGCCACGCAGTTTACGCCGCGAGACAGAACCAGAGACATTCACCAGGTCATGTCCAAAAAGAACATTCACTTGGCGATTGGCTTGGTCAAACTTCAATTCGTACTTCATACCGACAGCGATACCCTCACGGGCAAGCTTCCGACCTTCGCACCAAACACGGGCATTTCCACGATTAAGGGCGAATTTACTAGCTATTACAGTAGACATAACGATCTCCATGCCCAAAGGGCTTACGTTGAATTTGTCCATCGAGGACAGTGAGGGTAATTAAGACGATCCGAAGATCAGCGCCGGAGCGCAGAATAGGTTTCTGATACACGAGCTAAGCCGAACTGCCAGTGCGGATCTTCACTGAGACGATCCAGCTGGCCGGGTGTGTGCTCACGGTAGCCAAGAGAGATGGCTTCCTTGAGGGCTTGCTCTGCGGTGGAATAAACCAAGTGGCTAACGGGGCCAGCTTGGTCATGGAACGACAAACGATAGTGCCCAGGGTATTGCGGATCTGGGAACAAACAACAGAGATTGCCACGCTTGTTTGACACTTCGAGGCCGACGAACTCTCCACCGTTGCGGATGATGAGATCGGCAAATACCTGCTTGCGCAGATTATCCAAATAACCTTGCAGTGACAGGTAAACGGTAATGAGGTCTATGTCCTCGTCATCCACCACCGGGAAGCGATTTAAAAAATCTTCCATGCTGGCGGAGGGTTCATTAGCGAGGTCGCCAATGATGTGTTTGTCGATTCGAATTTCATTTTTACTAGGCATATATGTTCCTTTTCCTGACGGCGGTTGTTCCCGAGGGATTTGGTTCAAATAGAGATAGATAAAGAAAATCCGGTCACCCAAGAGAGGGTGAAACCGGATTTCTTTAGGTTCTGGGTTAGTGGAATTGGTGCTGCAATTCTGAAACTGCATCATCCGACCCGATATAGCCCCAGCATTCATCAGAGGCGATCAGTTCCCACTCTGGTTCATCTTCGGTACCGATATTGCTGAACTCAGCAAGAACGAGACCATAACAATCACCAGACAACCAGGCGTTGTATTGCTCCAGGTCGTTCTCACACAACTCCTCCCGGGCGCGTGCGCGTCCGTTTGCGAGCTGTTTTGCCGTTGGCTTGCGCTGCGAGCTTGCGAAAAGCTGCACGCTTACAAACGCTTCATGCCACGACTTGCACTGCTGTTTGGTGCCATTGTCCAGGTAGGATGTCCAAACCTGTCCGACGCGCTCGATGTAGCCGAACGCATAGGTCGCCATACGCTCTTGGATGAGTTCCTTATGGTGTTGCAAAGGTACCCACACTCCAGCGCGGCGAGACGTATCCCACTGGCACTGCATACCGTTGCCGGTGATGCTCCAGCTTTGGCCACCGTGGTCGTAGCAGTCGAGCGAGATTGCATCCAGCTCTCCGATCAGACCTTGTGACACTAACTGTTGCCAGGCTTTCAAGGCGACATCAGCGGTGAACTCGAAGTCCCACAGCTGCTTGTCTTTTACATGCCCCTGGTGTGATTGCTCACGCCAAAAAGCACTTGCCCGATTGCGAAGATACCGCTCGTCACCATCTTCCTTGCGACCCGTGTTGCCAGCCCAAACCGCAAACTCTGGACTGATAGCAGCTTGCGCTACCCATTCCTTGCGGAAAGCTTTCTCACGATCGGCCCCGTCCATTAACTGGTCGAGGTCTGGCTCCCAATCCCGGTTCAAGCCCAAGGCCTCTTGCATTGCCTTGTGCTCCAACTCGTCAGCGTACCGATGAGCAGTGAAGATTGTCTTCTCGTCAGCCACGTTCGGATGGAAGGGATCTTCATCGTCCGCCAAATAGGCAACTTTGAGTACGCCATCCACTTCCTTCACCTGGTAGTCGTTAAAGTCCATGATGAACGACGGGGTCACTTCAAACGGCAGTTCTTTGATAGAGATGTGTTCCATGATCTATTCCTTGCCCGAGGGCTTACTGTGGCTTGGCCGGATGGCCGTATAGGGGTGCAAAAGCATTCAGATACGCGAACGCGGGCGCTGTCGTGAACGACAGGCCTTAGTGGTTGCGTGGGATTTGTTCGTGGCTACCGAGGTAGCGCACGAACGAGGGTGTGATCAGGAAATCAGCCCGAAGGTTGATCGCTCCTGTGTGTAATCGGATAGTCCCTTGTCACCAATATGGGTGAACAATGGGACCATCTGCGTATTCCGGCGAAGTTGAACAGCCATTCCGGCCAACGTGAACACCCTGATCCTTAACGCGCTCACGTCACCCC